>JAOZQW010000094.1:0-4053 GCA_029932015.1 Candidatus Fermentibacteraceae bacterium | reverse complement strand
TGACAGCTCCCCTATCCACTCGCTGTAAAGCTCATGATCGTCTGGAGTATCGTCTCCGCGGTAAGCATATGACAGCTTGTCATATCCCCTGCGAACGATGTCCTTCTGGTTTCTAGTCATGTTGTTTCAATATCATAATAGGTTCCTGTCATTCATCCTGATCCTGCATATCGTATCCCTTCGTCATTTGCAGGGCCATGCTGGATGCAGAAGTAACGTGCCTATTTGATCACCCACTCTTCATAGGGGCTTACCCCGTCGCCTTGGCCTTCGCCTGTTGCTGGTCAACCTCTCCATCAAAACAGCGGGACAGAAGGTCATGACTTTTTCAATGAGTGCAATGAGCTCTTCCCTGAAAGGGCATCGAGGATCGAATGAATACAGAATTGTTTTCCCTGCAGGCCTGCTGCACAGGATCCCACCAGCTTCAAGTCTACTCAGTTGATTCCTGATGGGTCTGTAATCAACACCATAGAATCGAGCAATTTCTCGAGCATAGCCTTCATCACGGGCAGTGAGATAGAGGAGAACCTGTTCGCAACTCTTTGAACCAAGCATACTTTCGAGCATTGATCGACCTCTCCAAAGAAATACATATGAGGTAATATTTACATCATATGATGTACTTCTTACATCAATATATCATCAGAGATACATGAGCGCAATCTCAGCAGATGGGTTTGATCTCCTCAGTATTCAGCATGATCTCGATCTGATCCCCGCATTCGAGACCGCTGATATGGTCTGAAATAACTTCAACGATCGAAGGTCCCTGGAAATCCCTCTTCTTCGTCTCTGGATGGGGATAGTAAATCCAGCCAGTGTATAATTCATTGTCATATATCAATTTGCACTCCGAGAATGAGAAGTTCTCAGGTGGATGCTCATCGGTCCATTCAACTCCGTAGAATGTGAATTCAGGGCTGGTCACCCCATATGTATAGGGCTCGATGGAGATATTGAGAGTGCCGCGGTGCCTGTCTGACAGGTCGAGTCCCAGTTCCCGAAACAGAGGTATCTGCATTTCGAGGGAACCGCGTGGATAAGGACTGTCAGGGGATGCCCCGGACGCAACACCATGCCCCCGTTTCACTCTCCCTTTCAGAGTCACCCATTTGCTGTCCACTGGTCCTTCTCGCTTCCCGGAGGAAGATCTGTTCATAGAAAACATCTATCACTGTGATCCAAGGGCACTTGTGGATTCATGCTCACCTGACCGGGTATCGGATGATGGTCTTCATCTTCGAAGGCTCGGTCTTCCTCGGATCCAAAAGGCTCAGTTCAGTGGGTCCTCCATAAGGACCACAACTTTCCCCCTGGCATGCTCCTCTTCCAAATAGCTGAAGGCCCTGGCTGTCTCACTCAATGGGTAGGTTCTATCAATGACCGACTTCAGCTTCCCGTCCTCGATCAGTTCTCGGAGGTAGATAAGATCATCAGTTGTCGGTACGCAGAGGAACGGACTCATGTGCTTCCGCATGAGCATCGAAAGTGTATAGGCCTTGAACACGTAACTCATGCCTGCATGACCGGTATTTGGCAGGTGAATCCCTCCCGGGAGCAGAACCCGTCTGCAATCGGAAAATGAGCGGCTCCCGACATTGTCGAGAACAAGATCGTAACGCGGTCCGTCAGCTGCAAAGTCTTCTCTGGTGTAATCGATCACGTGGTCTGCACCAAGCGAGCGCACCATATCAAGATTCCGGGTGCTGCATACGCCGGTCACCTCAGCCCCGAGAGCCTTCGCTATCTGCACCGAGAAGGTTCCCACGCCACCGGAGGCTCCATTGATCAGGACTTTCTGTCCGGGCTTCACTTTCGCCTTGTCCCGAATGGCATGGAGTGCTGTCGAAGCTGCGACAGGGACGGCAGCCGCCTCCGAAAGTGAGATGCTGGCAGGTGCCGCAGTGAACTTGCTCTCATCTGCGCATACGAATTCCGCAAGAGTGTGGTCGCAGCAGCCGAACACCCCGTCACCTGGCTGGAATCGCTCCACTTTGCTGCCGACTTCCTCAACGTATCCTGCCGCATCCCATCCGAGGATATGATCCTTCGGTCTTGGGAATCCCACCATGATCCTTGTGAGCCATGGACTCCCTCTCATAATGAAGTAGTCACCGGCGTTAAGGCCGACTGCGTGAACCCTGACAAGCACATCGTTCTCCGCTACCGATGGCTTATCGACCTCCTTGAGCTCAAGGATATCAGGGCTGCCGTAAGCATTCATCACGATGGTTTTCATAAAGGTCCTCCGATCGCTCTAACTCTTGTGACTACGCGCATATGTCACATACTCTTCTGATTCGACATAGCCGATAACCTCCCGCACCAGATACAGCAGGGCAGCCTCAGGGCCTTCAGCGATCTTAGTGAAGTAATCAGTTATGTCATCTCCCACGGTCATTCCAGGCTGTGAGTTCGCAAACGTGTTCGATGGATTGCCTGCCGGAGCGGGAGCCTTGATCCCTGCGATCTTCAGACTGGAGATGATCGCAAGCTCATCCTCTGACCTCACTTCAACTATGGTGCCGTTGAAGTACAGTCTGCCTGATCTGCGTGCTCCAGGGGATTCGATCACGGGCAGAAGATGCTGGGTCAGCAGCACATTATGCCTCTGCCCCTCACCATCCTCAAGCAGCAGACTAATCGAGCCGCCGTCAGTGGCAAATGCACCTTCGAGAACTGTAATTACTGCCGGTATTTCCATAGGATCCACCTACCTTACTCCTGGCTTGCCGGTATCACCATGACATACTCCCTGGTTATATCCAGTTAGCTCTGAAGTACTTTATCCTCAATCAATCTTTCAAGAACTCTCTTCAGCATATCGGTCTCGGAATACTCCATCGTATCGATCACGAGGGCATCCCTGATCCGGGCATAATGCCCCGTATCAGGTGAGCTTATATCCTCGTCACCATTGCGTTTCATCTTTCTGCGTTTCAGTTCTCCTGCCTTCGCATATAGCACAATATGTGTAAATGCACGCCCCTGTGAACTGCACCATGCTCTCAATGAATCAGCAGAGGGACCAGTACCGGGCACCCATTCAAGGAGCAGAAGTGGATCTGTCATCGAACGGATCTCATCGAGGATCATACGGTTGGTTGAAGCAACTCTCGTATCGAAGGGCTGGCCGTCATTCCTGAGCCAGCATCTGTCCCCTGCCACACGTGTGAAAGCGGAAGAACGCTGCATGAGCATATCACAGAGGGTGGTTTTCCCGGAGCATGGTGGGCCTGAGACATAAACAAGGTGCTTCATGAGATCACTATTGCTTCCCGCAGTTCGCTTTCACCTGTGCCCTCACACGGATCAGTAGACTGGGATGACTCGCTCTTACAGAAGCTTCTGCCCCAGCCCATTTCAGTGCTTCGTCAGGATATGACCGGCAAGCAGCTCTCGTAAATATATACCAATTTCCTCGGTAATAGTGCCTTTCATTCGACCATCATATTCAACACTCGGGACGAAAGCCTGGACACCTGTTACTGGAACAGGACAATACCGATCCAGTTCTTCTTTCCATAGTATCATCCTTACCTAATGCAACGACTATCACAGACACCTGATGTGGAATTGAAATAGAAACCAGTTCGGTAGTGTATAATGGATACACGTGCAGGGAAATTACTCAATCGACGGGCATTCAATGAAGATCCTCACCAGGGCAGTAACGTTACTTATTGCAGGCATTATTGCCTCCCCCGCTACAACAGCCTCCATCATCGATTTCAAGGTTCTGGACATCGATTTTACAGACACCATCGATGCTTCACTCAAAGCAACCTGGTCCCAACCCGAAATTACCATGATCACCACAGACGGTCTCGGATGGGATGGTGAATCGGCATCCAGCAGGGATGGATGGATACGAACGGCTCCGATGGCACTCGGGCTTTCATGGCGACCTCCAACGGCGATCTCCATAAGAGTGTTCATCCAGCCGGAACCGGAGGAGTTCACTCTTAACGACGATCAGACCTGGACACCCTATCAGGGCGATGTTTACGTTCGATGGTCAGCAGACGCGGCAAACTGGTCAACCTGGCT
>JAOZQW010000093.1 GCA_029932015.1 Candidatus Fermentibacteraceae bacterium | reverse complement strand
CCTACTCTGACAGGCACTGTGCCCGTAATCCGCAGATGGGCGCCGTTTCGCTGACCGATGTGGAGTCAATTATCTGCGACAGGATCTACTACCATGACTATCACGGTTGGCGGGAAACACTCAAGGACTGTACAGAGGCTTTCAATACATTCGTAGCAGCTGGTCCGGAAATGCTGAATGAGGTCAGCTTCTACACTGCCGGCGACAGCGTAGACTACACCGTTAAGGTCTACGGGAGTTTTCAGGATGGACAGCTGGATGACCTGCTCGGAGAGATCTCCGGTGCTGCAGAGATGAGGGGGTTCCACACTGTAGAACTCGATAACGGCGTCTACCTCGAGACCGGTCAGGAATTCCATATCTACCTCGAACTGGAGGAGGGCGGTCATCCCTACGATTGCACTTCGGATGTTCCAGTTCTTCTTGGAGCCAGCTACAGGACCATTGTAGAGTCCTCCGCATCTCCGGGAGAGAGCCGATACCGTTCTGGTGGTTCATGGGTTGATCTCACGGGAGTGGATGAGACCGCCAACTTCTGCATCAAGGGAATTGCGTTCGATCGCGGACTTGATGTCGACAGGAGAGGTATTCTGGCATTCGAGGGAAGTGTCGGGGGACCCTTCAGTCCCTCTGACATTCCGGTCTCCATCACTTGTCGTGAGGCCTCCCCAATCCCTTATCAGATCTCCTTCCAGCCCATGGTCTCCTGGCTGGATGTCAGCGGTACTGCTTCGGGGATCATTGGACCCGGAATGAGTACGACTGTCACACTAACCCCTAACCTGAACGCTTCCCTTCTTGCGGACGGGGTCTATTCCACAGTCATGACCGTTACTGATCTGTCAGACACGACTTCGTCTATCGGCCTTCAGATCGTACTTATGATCGGAGAGGGTTATCCACAGTATAACTGGGATCTCGATGCTGACCCGGGCTGGAGTACCGAGGGTGACTGGGAGTACGGTGTTCCGCTTGGTCAGGGCGGTGAGTACGGCAATCCCGACCCGACATCCGGCAGGACCGGGACCAATGTGTACGCATTTAATCTTGAGGGTGATTACTGGAATGAGATGCCGGAGTACCATCTCACTTCGAACGCGATAGACTGTTCATCTCTCTACCAGGTCAATATGAGTTTCTGGCGTTATCTCGGTGTGCAGCAGCGTGGATTTGACAATGCCTCGGTCAGCGTCAGCTGTGATAGTCTGATATGGACTTCGATTTGGGTGAACAGTTCGATCACCCCGGTCACTGATTCCGTCTGGGTTCTCGAAGAGTATGACATCTCCAACATAGCTGACGGACAGCCAGAGGTCTTTATCCGCTGGTCGATCGGACCGACAAATATGGGCTGGACCTACTGCGGCTGGAATCTTGATGACATAACTATATCCGGCCTCCCGGTTCTTGGGGCTGGAGGAATCGTACCTCCGGCATTACAGCTCATGCATCCAAGACCGAATCCGTTCACATCGGAGGTGACCCTCACATACGCTCTTCCTGTTGCAGGGGAAATCGAGATGTCCGTGTACGATCTTCTTGGCAGACGAGTGGCGGGTTTGCAGGATGGCTACAGTATCCAGGGAGAGCATTCACTCACATGGGATGGATACAGCGAAGAAGGCATCCGTTTGCCTTCAGGAGTATACATTGTACTTGTAAGAACGCAGTTCGATACAGTTACCGAAAGGATGATGCTTCTGAACTGATCCATTATCCGGTGCTGCCGAGCAGGTACTTGTGAATGATCGAACATGATAGCATTGCTCATTGGTCATTATCGAATACGGGAGATCACATGAAGGACAGAAATCTGGATAGAATAGCCGGCAGGCGAGGAGCTGTCCCAATACCTCTCTATTCACTGATGTCCCGGCGAGTAAGGAACATCCTGTTGGTTTCGAGTCTTTACGATTCGTATACACTTGAGGAGGATGGACGATTCACGGAAGTACTCTTCTCAGAATACCTTACACTGAACCTCCGATACGCTCCACATGTACACAGGGTATCCACTGCTTCAGAAGCACTTGCCGCGATCCAGTCAGAGCATTTCGATCTGGTCATCACCATGGTCAGGGTAGGGAGCATGCGGCTGGAGATGTTCACGGGTAAGATCAAGGAGATCGACCCTGAACTGCCTGTGGTTGTTCTGGCCTATACATCCCGCGATCTGGAAGTCCTCAGGAAAGAGGGCAAGCTCGAGTCGGTGGACAGAACCTTCATCTGGCAGGGTGATGTCCGGCTATTTCTGGCCGTTGTCAAATGGGTCGAAGACCGATTGAACATGGAGCACGACTGCGCTGCTGCGGGAGTGAAATGCATCATTATTGTGGAAGATTCTATCAGGTTCTACTCTTCTTACATGCCTCTCCTCTATACTGAATTGATGGAGCAGACGCAGGCTCTCATGACCGATGCAGTTAATCAGATGCAGATGCTGATGCGGATGAGAGCCCGGCCCAAGATCCTTCATGCCCAGACTTACGAGGAGGCTCTTGCGCTCTATTTAAAATACTCGGAGCACACTCTTGGAATTATCCTCGATGTCAGGTTCGAAAAGGCAGGCATCGAGGACCCGCTTGCAGGCTTCGCTCTTGCACGGGAGATACGGCTGAATGACCCCGAATGTCCCATTCTTTTTCAGTCTTCCGAGGGGGAGAACAGGGACAGGGCCTATGGAATGAACACCGCGTACATCAATAAGAACTCACCAACCCTCCTTGCCGAGGTCCGTCAATTTATGCGGGAATACCTTGGTTTTGGTGATTTCGTAGTGAAGGACGTCAGCGGGAACGAGGTTGCCAGGGCTGAGGATCTGAAGGGTCTCTCAAGAGTCCTTCGGGTAATATCTGATGAAAGCCTGATCCGCCATGCCGTCAGAAACGATTTTTCTACCTGGCTGATGGCCAGGACAGAGTTCGATCTTGCGCGCGCCCTGAAGCCGCAGAAGGTGGAAGACTTCAATTCACCGGAGGAACTCAGGCAGTACCTTCTCTCTTCGATCAAGCTCTACAGAGACAGGTATCGGGCTGGTCAGGTCGAGGAATTCTCCGGAGATTCTTTTGATGTTGACACAGAATTTGTGAAGATCGGTTCAGGATCCCTTGGCGGGAAGGGCAGAGGACTGGCATTCATGAACGCACTTCTGAGTACATACCTTATCGATGAGCACTTCCCGGGGGTCTCGATCAGTGTACCGCCCACTGCAGTCATAGCAACTGATATCTTTGATGCCTTCATGGAAGCAGGGGATCTCAGGGATCTGGTCATTTTCGGGAATGACCGAATGACAGCCGGGCAGAAGGATTCTGCTATCACTGAAGCATTCCTGGCATCTGAACTGCCTGGGGGGGTTGTTGAAGACTTGCGGATATTCCTGGAGAAGGTAGACTGCCCTCTAGCTGTGAGATCCTCCAGCCTGCTCGAGGATTCGCCAGCTCAGCCTTTTGCAGGCATATACAGCACTTATATGCTTCCCAACAACAATCCGGATCTCAATGTAAGGCTTGATGAGTTGTGTGATGCTGTGAAACTGGTCTACGCCTCAACCTATTATTCTGATTCAGTCTCCTACATGGAGTCTACTCCAAACAGGCTCGAAGAAGAGAAGATGGCCGTGGTCGTCCAGGAGGTCGTAGGAAAGAAGTATGGGGACAGTGTTTATCCTAACTTTGCCGGAGTAGCCAGATCTTTCAACTACTATCCACTCGATGGTATGGCTGAGGGGGATGGTGTGGCTTCTGTGGCCCTCGGGTTCGGAGGGACTGTAATGAATGGGGGGAAGAGTGTGAGATTTTCCCCAGCCTCACCGCGCAGGCTTTACCAGTTCTCATCTGTTGATCAGTTCCTCCAGAACTCCCAGAGGGAGTTCCTTGCTCTGGACCTCTCCGGTGGAGCAGGGAGGCCGGACGGAAGGCCAAGTGAGGACATGAATATGATCCTCCATGATCTCGAACGTGCTCAGGAAGATGGGACACTGCTGCCAGTCGGCTCAGTGCATTCACCAGAGAACGACATGATCATCGATGGTACCTTCAGAGACGGTGCGAAGCTCGTTACGATGGCGGGTGTGCTCAAAGGTGATGAGTTCCCTCTCGCTCCTGTTCTCAGCTTCCTGCTCGAAGTAGGTAAAGCGGCTTTCGCATGCGAGATTGAGATCGAGTTTGCAGTCAATCTTGGAAATATAAAGAGAGATGAGAAGAGCGAATTCGGATTTCTGCAGATCAGACCGATGGGCTTCAGCACAGAGATGGCTCCCATTATGGACGACATTGATGAAGCGGACGTCATCTGTAAGTCGTCCAGCGTTCTCGGGGTAGGGAGGATAGATGGGATCAGGGATATCATCTACATCCCGGGGCAGGGCTATGACAGGAGTACTACCGCTCAAACGGCACTGGAGATAGAGAGTGTCAATAAGTTGCTCAGAAGTGAGGACAGGTCCTGTCTGCTCATCGGACCCGGCAGGTGGGGAAGCTCGGACAGATGGCTTGGGATTCCCGTAAAATGGAGCCAGATATCCTCGGTCAGATGTATTGTAGAGACCCCTCTGGAGGATCTGTATGTAGCTCCTTCACAGGGAACACATTTCTTTCAGAACATAACTTCACTTGGGATAGGCTATTTCACACTCTCCAGGAGTGGAAGTGACAACTTCCTGGATACCGACTGGCTGGACGCGGCTCATCTCGAGGGAGAAAGTGAGCATGTCAGGCACATCAGGCTGGAAGAACCGCTGGAGATCCTCATCGACCGGACAGCTTCAAAGGGAATCATCATGCATCAGGAGAAGTCTAACGAATGAATGCGATACTGCGAGTACTTGTGTCCCTGCTTCTGGGGACATCCGGGCTTCCCACAGAAACCGTCGATGAAGTTGCTTCGATTGATCTTATGGTAACTGAGATCGAGTCCATGTATCTTCCTTCGAGGCTGTTCCTGGCGACTTCGCCAGCCTTTCAGGGTCCAGGAAGTTCTTCGACCGAGGTTGTACTTCATGAAGATCGGCTGAGCGAGATAGTTGATGATATGCTGATCGAGACGGACATCCTCCGCAAGATGGAATGTTCATACAACTATGCGGGAAGCTTCAGAATTACGGCAACTTACTATTATGACGCTGAAGAACTGCTTGTTCTCTGCATATCCTCATGGGAGGAGAGAGGCGAGAGCGAGTCTCTCTGTGCGGACCGCTTCTATTATTCGGGAGACCAGCTCCTGGCATGCTCTTACGATGGATATCCTCTGAGTGTACCTTCTAGAGAGGACCGGGACAGAGGTTATTCAAGGCTGGAGCATTCGGAGGATATCCTTACAGAGATCGCGGGACTTCGCCTGACCGCTCCGTCGATTTTCGGGGAGCGGTTCGATTTCGTCTATTCAATTTGAGATAAATAGGATTAGCTTTAGCTATAACAATCCTAGTCTAATTACACAAAGTAAACCGCCAACGCACTTGATGAACTTGAGAACGTCCCCGAACAGCTGCGATAAGAAGAACCCCCCGGATCACTCCGGGGGGTTCTTCTTATCGTCGGCTTAGGATGCGGTCCTAGACCACGCCCTGCGCCATCATTGCTTCGGCGACCTTGACGAACCCGGCTGCATTCGCGCCGAGGACGTAGTTGCCCGGGTCTCCGTATTTCTCAGCGGCCTCGAAGGCCTGTCTGTGGATGCTGATCATGATGTTGTGGAGCTTGGTGTCCACTTCCTCGCGGCTCCAGCTGGAGAACATGGCGTTCTGAGCCATCTCAAGGCCGGATGTGGCGACTCCGCCTGCATTGGCGGCCTTGCCCGGACCGTAGAGGATCTTGTGCTGAAGGAATATCTCAACGCCATCAGGGACCGTGGGCATATTCGCGCCCTCGGATACCAGATAGACACCGTTGTTGATGAGGTTCTGGGCATCCTTTGCATTGATCTCGTTCTGGGTTGCGCTCGGGAAGGCGCAGTCGGCCTTGTAATTCCAGAGAGGGTTATAATCAAGAGTAGGATCGATCGCCGTGTATACCGCACTCGGGTACTTCTCGGCGTACTCCTTGATCCGTCCCCTGCGTACGTTCTTGAGATTCATGACGAAGGACAGTTTGTCGGTATCGATACCCTCTGGATCATAGATGCAGCCGCTTGAGTCAGAGAGAGTGACGACCTTGCCGCCGAGTTCATTGATCTTCTCGGTAGCGTACTGGGCAACATTTCCGGAACCCGAGACCAGACAGACCTTGCCGTCATAGGTCTCGCCGCGGGTCTTGAGCATCTCTTCGCCGAAGTAGACGGCGCCGTATCCGGTGGCCTCAGGTCTGATAAGGCTTCCGCCGTAGGAGAGACCCTTACCGGTAAGAACGCCGCCCCACTCGTTGCGGAGCTTCTTGTACTGCCCGAAGAGGAAGCCTATCTCGCGACCGCCGACGCCGATGTCACCTGCGGGGACGTCAGTGCTGGGACCTATATGGCGGAAAAGCTCCGACATGAAGCTCTGTGTAAAACGCATGACCTCAATATCGGACTTGCCCTTGGGATTGAAGTCGGAGCCGCCCTTGCCGCCACCCATGGGGATGGTTGTGAGAGCGTTCTTGAATACCTGCTCGAAAGCGAGGAACTTAAGGATGCCGAGGTTGACTGAAGGATGGAAGCGGAGTCCACCCTTGTAGGGGCCGATCGCGCTGTTCATCTCGATGCGGAACCCACGATTGACATGGACCTCGCCCTGATCGTCCACCCAGGGGACTCTGAACATGATCACGCGCTCGGGCTCAACGATGCGCTCGGCGATCTTGGCCTTACGGTACTCGGGATGTCTATCCAGAACTACCTCGATCGACTCAAGGACCTCTTTGACGGCCTGATGGAACTCAGGCTGTGCAGGATCCTTTGCCACTACTTTCTGGTACAGTTCTTCAAGCATTTACTGCGCCCTCCCTCCGGGCATTCGCGTTGGGGTAACATATCCGCAGCACAATTTATGGAGCATACAATGACGTGGTAGCCTATGGAATCAGTGAAATGCCGTCAACCCGTGCTGATAGCATATCCGTCCCCACTTGACACCGGTTATGTCGGGAATATGGTGAATGCTTGATATCAGCGGCGTCAGGAGCCTGCAGACACCACATGATGTTCGGCTCCCGACTCCGGGTCAGGTCAGTGAGATATTGCTGCTCGGAGACCTCCGTGCATCCTTCCGATTTCGAGCTGTGATCCACAAGGGGTGTCGGCTGCACAGTCGTACAGCAGATGGAGGGCCGGGATATGCACCAGATCCTTTTCAAGAAAGAGCTCGGACCAGACATCTGGCTCTACCGGTTCAGGGCGCCTAATGTTGTTGCTTTCAGGGAACCGGGACAATTCGTTATCCTGCGGATATCCGAGGATGGCGAGCGTATCCCCATTACCATCGCCGATGTTGACAGGGAAGCGGGAACCATAACTCTCATCATCCAGTCCGTCGGGAAGACCACGCTTCAGCTGGCTCAGATGAACATTGGTGATTCCATACCTGACATAACCGGTCCACTGGGTGTTCCTACTGATATCGAGAAAGTGGGAACAGTGCTCTGCGTTGGCGGGGGTATTGGCATAGCTCCGCTCTACCCGGTGGCGAAGGCGATGAAGGAGATCGGAAACAGAGTCGTGAGCATAATTGGTGCTCGATCCGCGAACCTCTTCATACTTGAGGAAGAGATGGCCGCCGTCAGTGATGAACTCATTGTCACCACCGATGACGGCACGAAGGGGAAGCATGGGCTCGTGACCGATGCCATCCGTGAGCTTGCAGAGGCAGGTGGTGAATACGATCAGTGTGTGACCATGGGGCCGCCGGTCATGATGAAGTTCGTCAGCATTCTCACAAAAGAGCTCGGAATCCCTACGATAGTCAGTCTCAACCCGATTATGGTGGACGGCACAGGAATGTGTGGCTGCTGCAGGGTGACCGTTGGAGGAGAGACCAGATTCGCGTGCGTGGATGGACCGGAATTTGACGGACATCTGGTAGATTTTGATGATGGCCTGCGAGCGGATCGCCAGCGGCCCCCACGGCAGGTGCTCCCGCTGG
>JAOZQW010000092.1 GCA_029932015.1 Candidatus Fermentibacteraceae bacterium | reverse complement strand
GAGACACTCGAAGCGCTTGCCTCAGGTTCCGATCCTGCATCGGTCACAATTCTCAATTCAGATCCGGGGCTGCCACCTTCCGCTGGAGCGGCCGGTGAAGCGGAATTGTCCGTGGATGGGGCCGAGAGTGTGGTGATCAGGACAGAGAGCTCCGAAGCCGGTCTGCTGGTACTCGCTGACACCTGGTATCCCCGGTGGAAGGTCACGGTGGATGGCGAGGAAGCCGAGCTGCTTCGGGCAAACTACTGGCAGAGGGCGGTAGTGGTTCCGGCAGGCAGCCACGAGGTGGAGTTCACTTTCGACAGCTCTGACGTCGGTACTGGACTCCTGATCTCGATCATCGGACTTGCCATGGTGCTTGTCCTTGTTCTTGCAGACCTCCTGCCCAGACGAAAGCGGTCGGTATGAGCAGGGATAGAGGCAAGTTCCTCCACCAGCTTACGACCTGGGGTGGCCTTCTCCTCCTGATAGGCGCCATCTTCTACTTCGTTCTAGAACTCTGGCCGGCATGGAAACCCGAACTCGTTCAGTTCTGGTCTTCGTCCAGGGACAGCGCGAGTCTTCCAATGATAGGGCTCGCTTTCATCTCCCTTCTGCTCGGTTACTACTTCGCACCGACTCCATGGAGGAAGATCCTTGAAGCCCTGAAAGTACCAGCAATAGACAAAGGGGAACTCAGGAGAAACTGGTACATCACACAGATGGGGCAGTACATTCCAGGCAAGGTCTGGATGGTGCTGGGGAGGATCACCTTCCTGAAAGCGAATGGTGTGAGTCCGGTCAAGGCGGTCAGCGCTTTCATACTCGAGAATATCTACATGATGGTCGCATTGGCGAGCATGACAATCGTAGCGCTCCCATTTCTCAGTCTTACAAGTGTTCCGCTACCGGTGATAATCGCGCTCTGGGTCTCTGTCGGCTTCGGTATAGCCATGCTCTTCGCTCCCAGCATCCAGAGGAAGCTGGCGCATAAGCTCAGTCACAGACTCGGCACAGACATCGAGGACCTTCCGCACATATCCCATCGGGATCAGGCTGTCTTCATCGGCTACCACATTCTGTCCTGGAGCCTCAGGAGCATGGCACTCTATTTCTGGTTCCGCGGCTTCGGAGTCCGTCCCAGCCAGCCTTTTGCCATGGTGGCGATCTGCCTGCTGGCTGCTCCGGCCTCCTGGTTCATAGCTCTTGCAATGGTGTTCATACCCGGCGGCATCGGGATCAGGGAAGGCGTTCAGGGGCTGCTCCTGTCGGGATTCGTTCCGGGAGGCGTACAGGTCGCCACGGTGATTGCTCTCGGTCAGAGGGTCATGCTCATGGTGGTGGAGGGATTTTATGCATTGCAGGGGATCATCTACGGAGCCCTGAGAAAGCGTTTCCCTGCCAGGATGAACCACATCGAACAGATATTCCATCTTGCAGGAAGCGTCTTCAAGGGAGCTCTGGCGCTTCACGGACTCTCGAGACCACCGCAGCCGATCAATGTCACTTTCTCGATCACCAGGCGGTGCCAGTCAAGGTGCAAGACCTGCTACATCTGGGACCATGACACCGGTTCAGACCTCGACCTTGCGACGATTGAAAACCTCTTCCGCTCGATCGGCTGGACCTATTTCTTCAATGTCTCAGGCGGCGAACCTTATCTGAGGGACGACCTTCCCGAGATCATCCGGCTGGCCTGCCGCTTCATGAAGCCTGCGGTTGTGCACATCCCGACAAATGCAATTGCCTGTGAGAGGATCGAGAGACTCACCAGAGAGATCATGGTCGTGATAGATGAGGAGGCCCCTGGAACCGTCCTCTCGGTCAAGCCGTCCTTCGACGGCGTGGGGGAACTCCACGATGAGATCAGGGGCATACCGGGCAATTTCGAGAAGCTGCTGGATACACTCTCCCGGCTCATCCGTGTGCGCGAGGAGTACTCCAACCTGCATGTGGGTGTGGGGACGGTCATCTCACGCTTCAACGCGGACCATCTCGAGGAGATAATCGAGTACTCGAAAGGTCTCGGTGTAGATACTTATATCAATGAAGTGGCCGAGGAGCGGGAAGAATTCTTCAATCTCGGATCAGGGATCACTCCTGACGGGGACAGCTACGGGCATATCATGACGATCTTCAAGCACTCGGTGATGGAGAAAATGCAGGGGATGAAGCTGCTTGCCAGGATGACAACAGCCCTGAGGATAGTGTACTACGATCTGGCCGTCAGGATACTCAATGAGCAGAAACAGGTCATACCCTGCGCAGCGGGGCTTCTGAACGTTCATGTGAACTCCGATGGAAGCATATGGCCATGTGCTGTGCTCGCTTACAAAGGGGAAATGGGCCGTCTTGGAGATGAGACCGGCTTCATGGACATCTGGCGCTCGAAGAAGGCCAAAGAAATACGCAGGTCCATAAGGCGGGGCGAGTGCGCCTGCCCGCTTGCGAACCAGGCATACTCAAACATCCTCCTGAATCCCCGCATGTTCATCAAAACTCTCTGGATCGCCCTCCGCGGCAGCAGGGGTCGGATATAACCAGGGAAAATGCATGCCATGCAAAAATGCGTGCCATGCACCCCGTTGCGTGGCACGTATTTTGCTGCCGATATGCTCGGCTTAGATCCGACCTCGAAGGATCTCTGGTGTGGGTCCGGTGAGCTTGACGATGGTGGATGGCTCTGATTGAGGAAGCGGACCTGCATCAATGAACAGGTCCACACACAGAATCAGCTCCTCCGGGATATCATCCGGGGAGAGCGGAGGTGGATCTCCAGTCACATTGGCGCTGGTGGATACCATGGGCGTTCCCGCTGAGGCCAGGATGAGTCCACCGAGCCTGTCGGCTGGATGCCGGACAGCGACAGTACCGTCGGATGCCCTGACCCATTCCGGACATCCATCCGCAGCCGGAAGAACAGCAGTGACTTTCCCTGGCCAGTGCTCGGTCAGATACTCCTGAACGATTTTGGTGAATCCTCTGGCAATACTTTCCGCCATACGGATCCCATCCACTATCAGTATGAACGGCCGCGGACTGGTATAGCTCTTAATGGACCGGACCCTCTCAACCGCTGCCAGACTATCCGCCCTGCAGAGAAGGCCATAGACGGTATCCGAGGGATATAGTACTACCCCTCCCCTTTGAAGAACGGAGGAGGCCTCCTCTGAGATCTCCTCATGATTATCTGGTGATTCAGAAAGGAAAAGTCTTGTCACCTGCCCCTGAGCTCCTTCAGCCACATAATCTCTCCGTCACTCCTGCTGCTCATCGGAATGCCGGTGAATGGCATCAGACGGTCAGCCCTATATCACTCCTGCAGAACGAACCCTCGAAGCTGATCTTCTCGACCTCACCGTAGACTCTGGCAAGCGATTCCTCCAGCACATCTCCAGTTGCAGCTATGCAGAGGACCCTGCCGCCGGATGTCACCAGCTCTCCATCCTCCAGCCTTGTTCCAGCCTGGAAGACGATGGCGTCTTTTACACTGTCGATCCCGCTGACGGGATACCCCTTGCGGTAAGAGCCGGGATAGCCTTCCGAAGCTAGAACTACACCTGAGCAGTAACCCTCCCGCACCTCGAGGTCCGGCAGTTTCTCACCACGGGCGGCTGCCATCAGTAGGCCGGCCAGGTCACCACGCAGCATCGGAAGGACCACCTGTGTCTCAGGATCACCGAATCTGACATTGAACTCGAGTACTTTCGGTCCATCCCCTGTGAGCATCAATCCTGCGTAAAGCACTCCACGGTAATCGATATTCCTCCTGGCCAGTTCCTGTAGCACAGGTTTGATTATCAGCTGCTTCGCCAGCCCTCTGAAATCAGCATCCAGGCCTGGCGGCGGACAGACGGCGCCCATTCCTCCGGTATTCGGACCGGTATCACCATCACCGACCCTCTTGTGATCACGGCTGGGCGGAAGTATCACACACTCCGTGCCGCTGCAGACCGCGAGGATACTGACCTCGGGACCGATGAGGCGCTCCTCCACAACTGCACTCGCACCGGATTCACCGAGTGAACCACCGAAGAGACCTTCAAGTACAGCCTCTGCCTCGAGGCTGCTCTCCGGTAGGAAGACACCCTTCCCGGCAGCGAGACCGTCCGCCTTGATGACGAACTTCTCAGGGCTGCCCTCCATGAACTCAATGGCCGACCGGGCATCGCTGAATATCCCGCCTCTGGCCGTGGGAACCCCTGCCGCATTCATGACATCCTTTGCGAACCACTTGCTGCCCTCAAGGCGCGCCGCAGCTTGCCGTGGTCCGAAGCACGGGATACCGCGTTTTGCCAGCATATCTGCCAGCCCATCTACAAGCGGGGCTTCAGGCCCCACAACACCGAGATCGATCGACCTGGATACGGCAAGACCGACAAGACCCTCGAGATCTCCGACACCTGTGGCGGCCAGTTCACCTACAGAGGCCATACCTGGATTTCCAGGAGAGGAGAGGATCTCGTTGTCTCCTGATCCCGCAAGTGCCCATGCAAGTGCATGCTCCCTGCCACCGCTGCCGACCACAAGTATCTTCATCAGTCAGTCCTCTCTGGGGCTGTAGATGTGCTCAACACCGGGGAAAACGCCGTTCTTCACTTCAGAGGCGAACGTACTGAACGCATGCACCATCGATATGTCCAGTTCTGCATAGCGCTTGAGAAATTTCGGATGGAACTCACCTGAAAGGCCAAGCATATCGTTCACCACGAGTATCTGCCCGTCGGTGAACCGTCCGGCTCCGATGCCGATCGTGGGGATGGCTACCGATTCGGTTATCTCCTTCGCCAGACCTTCCTCCATGCCCTCGAGCACCATGGCGAAAGCACCGGCCTTCTCGAGAGAGAGCGCCTCTTCAAGCATCCTCTCGCGCTGATCGGCATATACGATCCTGTACCCGCCCAGGCGTCTGACAGACTGAGGAAGGAGACCGACATGCCCCATGACCGGGATGCCTGACGAAACTATCGCCCGAACCCTGGAGACCTGATCGACATCTCCGCCCTCCAGCTTCACTGCACCGGCCTCTCCCTCGCCTATGAACCTCTTTGCGCTCGCAACGGCCAGTTCATCGGATGCTTCATATGAACCGAATGGCATATCCCCGATGACGAGGGTGTCGGGAGCCCCTCTGCTGACTGCAAGGGTATGGACGATCATGAGGTCCATCGTCACACCGAGAGTATCCTTATGTCCGAGCATGGCCATACCCAGGGAATCACCGACAAGAATGAAATCAACGCCTGCCTGTTCTTCCAGCCTGGCTGTCATGAAATCATATGCCGTCAGGGAGACGATCCTGATCCCCTGCTCTTTTCGCTGTCTGAGAAGCTCAGGACCGGTAGTTGTCATTCGCCCCCCCCTTCGGAATGGCTTCTCTGGTCAGACTGCGCGGCTCAGGCAATTTGGAGTCGGGCAGCAGCCACCTGTATATGACAATGTAGGTGATCACAGCGTAGCCGAGTCCTGCAGCAACATCCACAACATAGTGCTCTCCCCCGTAGACTATCTCAAAACAGATGCCCAGCACAAGGATAGAAACCCACCAGGCGCGTCTGCCGAACTCCTTGAAAGCCATGAGCAGCATGAGTATCGGCACACCTGCATGGAGGGAGGGCATTGCTCCCCTGGGACTCGGGCTGAAGGCCGAGATCACTCCTCCTGGAATCATCCTGCCAAGAGCGGTGACAGTTATCCGCCGAACTTCAGGGATCATTCTTTCCAGAGAGGCTATCCAAGGTGGTGAAAGGGGATAGAGCACATAGGTCGCGTAGCCTGCAAGGGTGATCATTGAGAGGGCTACTGTGGCCCTCTTCATACGGTCAGATCCCCGTTTGAAAAGGAGGAGCAGCGGGAATACTATCGGAATGAAGAAAAGCGAAGAGTGGAAGAGCGCGAAGATATAATCATACCAGGCCAGTCCATCTCCCGATGCAAGGTGCTGCTGAAGCCAGACTGTCGGTAGGACCCCGAAGATGCTTCGCTCGAATTCGATGATCCCCTCGCCGTAGCAGGATTGGAAGAATGTGTTAACAACAAACTGGAGTTCCCAGTAAGAGCATGTGAGAACGATATAGAAGAGCCAGGGTCTCAGCACCTTCGGGATGATCTTCCACTTATACAGAAGATAGCAGAGAATGAATGTGAGGAGAGGTACGGGTATTCTTGGTACAAGTCTGGCAATAGGAACAACCAGCAGGATAGTGGTGTAAACGGTGAAGAACACCAGTATCAGCCTGTAGTAGCGGTCTCCGACAGAGGAGAAGATACCCCTGAGCGCTCTCAATTCGCTCCCCTTCGATATCGCAGGATCAGGCCTGGTGAGAAAGTGGGGGCCATATCCCTGAAGAATGATCTTTTCAAACAGGGCTAAAGGACTTAACACGGCCCGTTGAGCATCTGTCTACCCGCGAACAGGTCGCACATACGCTAAACACCGGGGCGCGGCCTTCATCGGTTCTGATTGCCACTCTCAGCAATGGCCCCCGATGGGTTTAAGGTAACAGAGATGACCGAATGTGTCAAACCTGATTTGCGGGAATTCACCCTTTCAGTTAGTTTCCGCGTTGTCGATAAATCAGTGCAATTAGGCTCGAACAGTAAGGTGCGAATTTCATGGCCAAGAATATTACGAACCCAACGGAAGACTACTCGAAATGGTATCAGGATGTCATACGCGAGGCTGAGCTGGCCGATTCGGCACCTGTCCGCGGATGCATGATCATCCGTCCCTACGGATATGCCATTTGGGAGAACATCCAGGCAAGCCTGGATAGAAGGTTCAAGGAGACAGGGCACTCCAACGCCTACTTCCCCCTCTTCATCCCAGAGAGCTTCATCCAGAAGGAAGCTGAGCACGTTGAGGGCTTCGCGCCGGAGCTTGCCGTGGTTACCCAGGCAGGCGGCAAGACCCTGGATGAACCACTTGTGGTAAGACCCACTTCCGAGACCATCATCAACCACATGTTCAGCAAATGGATAAACAGCTACAGGGACCTCCCCATGCTCCTCAACCAGTGGGCGAATGTCGTGCGCTGGGAGATGCGCCCCAGGGCCTTCCTCAGGACCACAGAGTTCCTGTGGCAAGAGGGGCACACAGCCCATGCGGACGAGAAAGAAGCGAGGGAAGAGACCGAGAGGATGCTGCGGGTCTACGAGGATTTCGCCGTCACCGATATGGCCATGCCCGTCATTCCAGGAAGGAAGACGGAGAGGGAGAAATTCGCTGGAGCCGTCGACAGCTACACTATCGAAGCGATGATGGGGAACGGCTGGGCCCTTCAGAGCGGAACAAGCCACTACCTGGGCACGAACTTCGCGAAGGCCTTCAACACTCTCTACCTCGACAGTTCCAACCAGCAGCAGTTCGTTCACCAGACGAGCTGGGGCGTCTCCACACGGCTGGTCGGCGGCCTGATCATGGTCCATGGCGATGAGCACGGTCTCAGGCTTCCTCCAAGGCTTGCGCCGATTCAGGTAGTGATAGTCCCCATCGCAAGGGATGACGAAGCAAGGGTGAGGGTCATGGAGGCTGCATCCAAAATCGCTGAGGAACTCAGGGACCTCGATGTTCGTGTCGAACTCGATACAAGAGAAGGCATGAGTCCGGGCTTCAAGTTCAACCACTGGGAGGTCAGGGGTGTTCCCCTGCGCCTGGAGCTCGGCCCCAGAGACCTTGATGAGGGGCATGTCATGGTCAGTCCCAGGAACAAGCCGGGCAGGGATGGCAAGTTCACTCTGTCGCTGGATTCCCTGACAGAGCGGATCCCGGCCCTGCTTGATGAAATACAGAAGGAGATGTTCAATGAGGCTCTGGCGAAGAGAGAGAGCCGCACGATGGATATCACGAGCATAGACCAGCTCAAGCAGGCTCTGACGGATGCACCCGGCTTCTACAGGGTCTGGTGGGATGGCGACAGCGAGGACGAGGTCAGACTGCAGTCGGAGACCAA
Source organism: Candidatus Fermentibacteraceae bacterium (assembly GCA_029932015.1). Taxonomy (GTDB): domain Bacteria; phylum Fermentibacterota; class Fermentibacteria; order Fermentibacterales; family JCC-6; genus JAOZQW01. Next base: position 126 of record JAOZQW010000092.1, on the reverse strand, counting down.
GGTTACCGTCAGGTGCATCCCATGGGACCAGCCCGGTGGTACAGGGAAGTGCATCGTCACCGGACGTGAGACCGCCAGGATGGTCATCCTGGCCCGAGCTTACTGACAGACGACACTATCGGACCA
>JAOZQW010000091.1 GCA_029932015.1 Candidatus Fermentibacteraceae bacterium | reverse complement strand
CGGGTTCATCGTCCACTATCATCACCATCCCGGCACCGGATCGCTCCTTATGTACAGCCTGGGACTCCCTGTCGGGTCCGGTCGGGTCGGCTTCATTGAATATCGGGAAATGAAGTCGAATGGCACCGCCTTCACCGCTGTCGGGACCGTAAGTCAGGAAACCGCCGTGAGCCCTGACTACACCATGTGCTGCAGGAATACCGAGATCCGCATCAAGTACATCCCCGTCGAGGAAGGGATCGAGAAGTAGCTGGAGTGAGCGGTCAGCAAGACGATTGCCATATGCATAAGCCTCTACATAGACATACTCACCTTCCGGGGGGTACTCACTGGAATGGAGACATCTACTGAGATAAGCTGTATCAGCTGAGACCATCCCTGTGCGCAGCTCCAATGCATCAGGTGATGTACCGCAGCCTTCCCACAATGCAATAATGCCGTCAAGCGACAGATGCAGCTGTGAGGGGTCAAGTTTAACCTCCGGGAGTCCCTCCTCCAGCCTCGTCCTGACATGACCACGTCCGTGGGGATCCAACCTCAGTGAATCGGCAAAAAAAGCGATCTCTCTGCTAAGGTCGACAGGATGAGCGGCGAAACATCCTCCCCCGGAAAAGGCAAGAAGCTGACTGCAGAGAGCAGCCGCCTGCCTTGCACTCTCAGAAGCAGTCGCAAGATTGTGTCCAAGCGCTGGATCACCGGTCTTTCCAGTGGCAAGTTCGATGTTGCCCATTATTGAGACCAGCAGATTGTTGAAATCATGAGCAAGGGTTCCCGCAAGATAGCCCATGCTCTCCAGTCGCCTGCCTCTCTCCATAACATCGCGAAGCTCGGCCTTCCGCGCTTCAGCAGCAGTCTCCTCTGTAATATCTATCGCGAATAAAACTGTTCCCGCGAAAGAGCCATCAGGTCCCCTGAATGGAACTCTGTGGGCTCGAAAGATCAGCTCACGGTCTTCGATCAGTAGTTTCTCTTCCACATTCAGGACCGGTTCACCCACGGCAAGTGCTGCAGCTGCACCGGGTGGGTCACCACCAAGAGGTCCCAACAGCTTCTCGGAAGAAGCTCCGACGAGTTCCTTCGGATTCCTGCCCAGCAGTCTTGCCGTAAATCTGTTCAGGCGGACCACTCTGCCGTTCATATCCTTGAAGAGGATCACAGCAGGCACGTAATCAAGAATGAGCTGGAGCTGCCCCTTCTGAGCAGAGAGCATATCAGAGAGTTCCTGGAGTTTTGCGTTCTTATTCTGCAAAGCTCTGGCCTCACGCGCCCGGTGTTCAGTCTCGAGTATGGCCCTGGATTCAGAAAGACGCTTCTCCACCTGCCCATCGTATAACTCTCTGGAGAGCTCAAGAGCCTGAATTGCTATTTCATACGCCCTTCCAGCATCCCCGGCTGCAAGGACAGCACTGGAGAGCGAGACGACGGTATCCAGTTCCATATCCGCCATGTCTGTGTCGGATAGATACCTGAGGCTGCTTTCCAGACAGAGTACAGCTCGATCAGGTCTGCCGGCTGCTGCCCATGTCTCTCCGAGACTGAACAGTGATCGAGCAATATCACCGTTATTGCCCAGTGCAAGCCGGACAGCAAGAGACTGCTTATGAGTATCGAGTGACTGACTGTAATCACCCGTCGCTGAGTGGAGATTACCGATATTGTTCAGAATATTGCCGATTCTGGCTCTACCGCCTGACTTGCGGCGGAGTTCGAGAGCTTCCCTGTAAAGGCTCAGGGCTTCGGGATAATCCCCCAGTTCCTTCATGGTCATGCCCATATTGCTCAGTGTATCGGGCAGTCCCCAGGATGAATCCTGCAGGCGCTGTATCTCGAGGGCTGAGCGGAAGAACTCGAGAGCCTTGGGATGATCACCCTTGTGATGGCTGACGAGACCAAGGCTGTTGAGGGTATTCGCCTCATCGATCGGATTGCTCAGCTCGCGGGACAGTCTGAGAGATCTCATATGGTGTTCCAGTGCAAGCGAGTACTCACCCTGATCTTTGCAGATTATTCCAAGCCAGTTAGTTGCATCCGCGACCGCCTTCGGATCTTCAATCTCTTCGGCTATTTCGAGGGACTGGTGTATGGTCCGGTATGCATCTCCAAGCCTGCCGAGACCATGATAGCTTGCTCCGACACCAAGTAACTCCTTCGATTCCCCCAGTCTGTCACCGGCTTTCCGGCAGTCGACTGCAACTGTTCGGAAGGTCGCAGCAGCGCGTTCATAGATCCCAGCCTTCCAGAAAGCAACTGCACCCCGATGCAGCAGCTTCCTGCGCTCCCTCGGGATCCGCTCGGCAAGTTCAAGGAAGACCTCACCGGCCGCTTTGAACCTTCCCTCCTCAAGAAGCCGGTCAGCCCTCTTCTCTGTCAGAGAACCAGCCTCATTCGCTCCGTAGCTCATCATTCCCTCCGGTTAGCTTAACAGCCCGGCTGACTATCTATACCCAGAGACTTGCTCAGAAGAACTTCCCCTATCAGAGCTTCATCAGCAGCGTCGAGGTTGCCTGGCCAGTTTCCTCGCTGATCCTTACTATATAGGCACCAGAAGGAAGTTTCGCAGTGTCAATGAGATACGTCGATTCAACTCCGTCGCCGGATACCACTTCAAAACTCTCAATCATCCTGCCGGAGATATCGAAGAGAGTGATGGAAGCCCCGTTGTTCACTTCTCTGCTCAGATGAATCGCTGCAGAGTTGTGGACTGGATTGGGGCTGATGGTCGCTGTCATCGGCTCGGTGTAGAACACTCCGCTGGTCTGATCTGTAATACCTGTTGGACCCAGCGGTTCAGCAAGGTAAGCCACTGTAGCCAACGCGGCCCTGGTGCAGTTCGTCCCGAAAGGGAAGTACATCATGTAATTCGAAAGTATGTCTGTGGTCTGGTGATAATATGGATTGCTGTATACCTCTTCCTCTATACCCAGCAGTGCAGCGTAGCCCTCGTTCCAGAATGATGAATGATCGCTGTAGGTGGTTCCCGGGCTGTATTCTATATCAACAGTAAGCGCAGGTACATATGTATCACTGATCGCCTCGAATGCGAGTGCCAGACCGGTTGACTGGCTGTTATATGGAACCCAGAGAACATCGTGCCCCGATGGACCGTAGTATATCATGTCCAGATTCACTACACCGATGATGTCCTCAGAAGCGGCCGCTGCAAGCCCGGCGTAGTACTCGCTTCCCCAGAGACCCTGCTCCTCCCCGCCGAAGCATATGAATCTTATCGTGTAGCTGAAGTCATAACCGGATAGTATCCTGGCTGCCTCCAGAACCGCAGCGGAACCGCTTGCATTGTCATCTGCTCCGGGAGCGTTCGTTGTCGCATAGGGGGAAATTGAATCAAGATGACCGCAGATGATGTATATCTTCGTGGAGTCCACCCTGCCCGGGAGTTCTGCGATCACGTTCTGGCAATTGTAACCGGACATGGGGAAGGTCTGCTGGAAGGTTGTGAGTCCGTGTGATTCGAACTGGGTCTGAACCCAGTCGCAGGCCGTATCAAAATTATCCGTACTGGAATACCTCGTGCCGTAGTCCTGTAGATGCTGGGTGTAGCCCTGGATGCCCACCTCGCTGACTGCATCAACGATGTCCGAGATGTAATCGTCAGCACCATGATCAGTGGAGGGTATCTCAAGTTCCCTGGATGGTTCAATGAACCTCAGGGGCTGCACGAAGTGGATACCAGGCGCAGTAAAAGCTTCGGGAAAACCATCCTCATTGCTTACGACCAGCACACTCTTTCGTTCGAAAAGGATGTCTCCGAGAAGTTCGGCATAGTCAATTCCAGAATCATTTCTGAGGAAAACAATCCGGTAATCGTCAAGATCAGTGTACTCAGGGTCAAGTACAGTTACCTGTTCATCAGCAATCCAATTCTCTGAACTGGATATGCCGATGGTATAGTCTGAAGAGCAGTAGACCGGATTGAGGTTTTCTCTCCATCCTGCTTCGTATGCTTCAGCGTCACCTTCAACCAGCACAAGACTGCCTGCCTGCGAGAGAGCGGCCAGTGAAATGAGCATGAGGAGGATTCGGAACATCAAGTGATCCTTTCGCCTGGAATTTTCAGATCATTCAACTAGATAGATCGCCTGTAGATATGGATATCATAACCTCTGCAAGTCCGACTGGTCACCGGCTATTATGAGAATCCTCTGAATTCCAAACAACCTGCTTCATGCCTCGCGGGTGAGGTCGTCAACTGAACATGAAACCAGAGAGGCGAGTTCCCCGGCAAATCCTCTTGCATTACTCTCTTTGCTGTCAGCCATGATCTGGTGCTGTCCTGAGGGGGTCATGAGGGAGACAGTCCATACAGGACCGTTATCACCGAATGGGGTCTCACTTGATGCGCTCCGCGAGAGTACAATTTTGCGGATCTCAGCGGTCATGATCTCCTGCTGTCTGTATGTATCTCCAATCCTCTGACTGAAGGATATCAGCCCATTCATGTAATCAAGCGTTATTCTAGCGGCAGTTCCCATCCGTTTTCTGACGAAGATTAGAACAAGGATCGTGACGGGGAATGTCATCACAGGCATGAAGGGAAGCACTGGATTAAATTCGAGAGCTCCCTGCTTCTTCAGCAGGAAATACATAAATACTGACGCACCCAGGACCATCACCCCAATAGACACCATTATGATTGTGATCAGACGAGTCTGAACGCGCAGATCTCCACTCCCCTTATAAACGTATTTTCCGACTTCATCCACGAAATATTCCATAGGTCCCTCCGCTTAGAATCCGCTGGATCCGGAAGTCGCAGCCGCAATGGCCAGCCAGATCATCATTCCCGAATATAGAGTCGCAGGGAGAACGCTCCGCCAGAGTCTGACCGGTGATCGCTTCGCATCAGTTAGAAATCTATAGAGATGCAGCATTGCTGCCTGAAAGAGATACAGCGCATAGCCCAGCACGATAAGCACAAGTGCCCTGTCTCCCCAGTGAGCCAGAGAGCCCAGTATTCCCATGAATCCGAAGGCCAGATTTGCGAAACCGACCTCGAACATCCAGTCCGGCCTGTCAGTCTCCCAGCCCATTCTCCTAGCATCGCTTTTATGAAAGACAACATGACGAATGAAGGAGAGAACTCCGACAATTCCCACAGTTGTCAGGGCCAGCAGCTCAAGGTATCCACCTGCATCACCCATACGGCCGAAGCTCAGGTAGATACCCACTCCACCAACGAGGTAGGTCATGATCATCAAAGCAAGTGCCATTGAATATCCTCTCGGCTGCTTTGGTCAGTACTCCTCGAACTCGTTGTCGATTATGGTTACTCTTATCCCGGACGGCCAGGAAGGGTACTTATCCGGGTAAAACATGAGTTCCGCCTGGTACTGGGCATTCTCGCTATCAGAGTCCTCATAATAGTACATCCAGCCCTGGGGTGATACCAGGGGTTCGAAGTCGGAGAATTCCCAGACCAGCGCCGAGGGCAGGATGCTCCCGAAATTGGTGCTCAGATGCGTCTCATACAGAGCAGGCACCCCCTCCATGCCAGGCAGCGGGGCAAACTCGAAAGAGGTCACCTCCGTTGCATCGGACATGGAGTGTGAAGTCCAGTCGGTGATATCAGCAAATTCCCGTCCGTCAGATACAGTTACGGTTATTCTTCCACTCCCTATGGGACCAGCCCAGGAGGCACCTGTATACAGAGGGTAATTCATGTAGAAAAAAGGCACTCCCCACTCGTGCCGCATACTGAATGCAGTTCTGTACTCCACAAGAACCTGCTCCCCCTCCTCGAAGGGCACTTTCCAGAAAGCATGACTGCTGTAAGTACCCATCATGAGCATGTCAAGATCGGAGATAGTGTCCGACATTACTATCTCCATCATATCTAATCCGCCCCAGTACGCAGGGTCGGCCAGATAGAAGACAAGTCCGCTGTCCGGTTCCTCAGGGGTGAGTACATCAAGGGTTTCTGTGAAAATATCCCAGGACCCCTCCTCCTTGTATTCCTTTATCCACATGGTGGAGAGCATTGGACGCACAGCGATAAGTTCACCGTTCACAGTCACATCTGGTTCCTCCAGCGGGTCAGTAATATTCTCCATACTCCAGAGCACGCTGATGGTGGGCACCATAACACTCAGCGGGAAATACATCAGGACAGTGTCCGATGGCCCTGTATTGGTGAACAGGAAATCCGCTGTCACTATCGCATTCCCACCCGGAAGTATCTCGATGAGTACATCCTCGCAGGTGAGTTCGATGAAGGGATGTACCGTAAACGTGTCAACTGGCACAGGATTCTGGGCGATGGTCCCGAAGTAACCCATATCCCCCATGCTTAACCCCACAAACACGCTCAGAAGAATTATTGAATGAACCACTCGCATGGATTCTCCTTCCTGCGAGATGCGCTGTATATCTCTGGTTAGTTGAATATCACCATGATGACAGGTGTACGATAGGACAACCTCCTCGACTAATATCGACTATCGCTCGATCCCCAATATCCGATCAACTTCAGTCTGAAGAAGCTCTCTGAATTTAACTGCCAGCTCAGGATCGAATTTGGGATCCGTATCAGAAGCTACTCTGGGCGTCCAGTAACCCTCCATCTCCAGCCACTCCGGATGTGTGAATCCGTTATCGGCAATGACCTTCATGTGATCTACCTTCTCTGATGGATCTTCTGGATCCTTCATATATGCCATCTCAGCATGTACTTTTGTGTACTGCTCAAGGCTCCCGGGAGGAGTCCCGTCACGGAGGCGGGCCTGAGCAGCCTGGTAGAGCGGCATGAAGGCAAGCGCGGTCTGCCCCATATCGGCGGGGTCCTGCATTTTCTGAGTGTAATATTCCTTCGCAGCCTTCCAGTCCTCAGTGGTGACGCCATCACCTGCCGCGATTCCAGACTCAAGAGCTTCGTCTCCGCCTGTATCCGCCATTTTCGCACAGAGCTCAGCATACTTTTTAAGACTTACATTATTGACAGTCAACATCTTACCTCTCTCAAGTTCCATCTCAACACCTGACTGGATTCAGTTTACTAAATAGGCATAGCAGGATAGCTATGTCAAGCACATTTGCATGCAGCACTCAAGCCGAATCCCTGTTTGCGGAGCATGTACTGAGGGAAGATATTAGCAGCGGCTCGCTTCCGTAGACTTGACTTCAGTAGACGACTGGTCTACTGTAGACTTGTTACCACTTGAGATATTCAAATACCGATACTGGAAGGACATAATGACCAGGGAATGGTTGGCAAAGTATTCATGGACAATTATCTCACTCATGCTGCTCCCTGCCCTCGCGGGTATGGCCGTTGCCGTTCCTCCTTCCTTCACATCACAACAGTACATCTGCTGCGATGGCGAAAGGATTGATGTTGGAACCTGCGCATCTCCCTGCATAGCTGACTGGGATGGAGACGGTCTAAGCGACATGCTCGTTGGGCAATGGGGGCTCCCCGGAGATGGGAAGATCAGGCTCTACACCAATACAAACACAAACGATTCTCCTGTCTATACCTACTTCACATACCTGCAGGCTGGTGGAGTGGATATCAACCTATCGTATGGTTGATGCCTTGGCGCGGCAAATCCACAGGTAGTGGATTGGAACGGGGACGGCAGGCTTGATCTTCTTCTCGGTGAGCGAGATGGCTACATCACTTACTTCAGCCGACTTCCATCGGGCGAGCTTGCTGCTGGACAGCAGGTAAACTGCAGCGGAACACCCATCGATGTCGGGGTCAACTCTGGCCCTTCAGTCGTCGACTGGGAATCTGACGGAGATCTCGACCTTGTGGTCTTCCGACCGGATAATTTCACATGGGGCTCTGTCGTCCTCTACCGGAATGAGGGAACGGATTCAGAGCCCGTATTCAGCTCCTGTGAGAATATTCTTGCTTCCGGTTCGCCTCTCGAGCTTGTCAGGAACTGGGGGCAGGTGCAGGACCTCAACGCTGACGGCAAGAACGATCTCATCATCGGGTTCAATGTCTGGACGCCGATGAGCGGCAGGATATTCTACTTCGAGAATATCGGCAGCGCAGTTTCTCCCGAGTTCGGGCAGCCTGAGCTTCTCAACTGCGACGGCGCTC
>JAOZQW010000392.1 GCA_029932015.1 Candidatus Fermentibacteraceae bacterium | reverse complement strand
GAGAGCATTCCGTTGAATATCCCGTCCCAGAAGAACTCATCGATCACCCAGCCAGATGTTCCGCCGGTGATCTCCCCGTTGGTCATTCCTGGGGATCGGTTTCGGGAACGGGCACTTCCACATCCGACATGATGGACCAGGTTCTCTCAAGAACCGCAAGCTGGTCGAGATAGAGTTCGAGATCCTCACCCTCAAGAGGATCCGCAGGGGGCAGTATTTCCGTGGCGGGGTTCACGTACACACCGTTCTTCTTCATCTCGAAGTGGACATGCGGACCTGTGGAAAGTCCAGTGCTGCCCACGTAACCAATGATGTCTCCCTGTCTGACGTACGAACCTACTTCCTGTGACGGAGCAAAGCCGTTCATGTGCCCGTAACCGGTTTCGTAGGTGTTGGAGTGTCTGATGCGGACCATATTGCCGTAACCGCCGCATACTCCTCTGACGGTGATAATGCCGTCTCCGACGGCGTAGATCTCGGTGCCAAGCGGAGCTGCGTAGTCTATCCCGGTATGCGCTCTGCTGTAGCCCAGTACCGGATGCATCCTGGAGGTTGAAAAGACCGAGCTTATCCTTCCGAACGGAACCGGCATCTTCAGGAACATGGTTCTGAGTGATGCCCCGTCCCTGTGGTAATGATCCAGAACGATAGCGGACCCATCAGGGGCAATTGAATCCGGCTGATGAAAAAACGGAATGGCTTCGGTCATACCACCGAGGGCAAAAACATATTTGGCTGCAATTATCCTTCTGAGGGATGTCTCTGAGGAACCAGGATACCTTGTCTCCTCAATCATCAGCCAGATGCGGTCTCCGGGCTGAACATCATGATAGAAGTCAATGTCGTATGCGAAAAGCCTGTTGGCGAGTTCATTCTCAATCTCCTTCACATAGGAGATCTCGCGAACCGAATCCCTGTGAGTGACGATGAGCCCGGTTGGAGTGAGATCGGACGGAACAGCTGCTTCGACAATACTCTCCCATACGCTGCTGCTGACCTCCAGCTCCACGGTGCGGATACGGCTCCATCTTTCAGAAGGAACCCAGCACCAGTCACTTGCGCTGCCATCGGGAAGGAATGATATTCTGTAGTAACCCCTCGTACGTCTCGGTCTTGCCCTGACCTCAAGGAGAGTCTCCCTGACGAAGACCGCTTCAAGCGTATCACCGACATGAACCGAAGTCCATCCGAGGCTGTCGATGAAAGTTGAGACACAGGTCGAGTACCTTGAGCCTTCGACGCCACAGGAGAAGAGTAGTCCTCCTAGAGTACCTCCCTCACCTACGGCAGATGTCCTGATATCAAGTGTATCAGCCAGAACAGTATTGAGTGAATCCAGCAGTGAGCCGAGAACCTCGCGATGCCCGGAAGGCCATGCGCTGCCTGCAGGCTCTGTCCTTGTTCGTCCAAAGAATACTGTCACGACCGCTCCAGCAAGGAAGAGCAGTATCAGCACCATCCTGGCATAAGTAGGTACACGTCTTTCTGCCGAGGAATAACCTCCTGAGAGCATCATACTTCGCTTTTCCCCAGAAGTCTGCTGGAGAGCCATCTGCCTGCGCGTACGAATGCCGATGTCTTAGCGGGTCCCGGGGCTCTGTATGAAGAAAGGACATCAAGTATTCCGCTCATATCCACATTTTCCCGGACGGTCCTGACTATCTCCGATATCTTGAGCGACTCACCGGCAGTGACCTTGAAGATATGGCGCTGCAGTCTGGAAGCTGAGACGTCAACAGGCGCCTCCGTCCTGTACAGGGGTATTTCCAGCCTCCTGCAGGCTTCCTCTGCATGGGAGAGGAGTCCTGAATCCGGACCGCACAGGATAAGGGCTCCCGGACCGGACTCGATATTTCCTGACAGTCGTCTGGAAACAACCGCATCGATGACATCGATCCTCGATGCGCTCAGAAGGAGTGCGCGTCTTGGATGGTCAATAACATCCACGAGGATCTCGGAGCTGCTGCCGAAACCGGTTATGAATCCCTCAACCGGTGCATCGGGATCGCTCTTCCATGAGACAAGAGTCTCTGCTCTGAGCTTCATGCCGAGACTGCTGATGGAGGGTTTTGCGATGGAGCTGACATACGGGATGTATCCGAAGACCCTGATGCCCTTGGCGTGGAACCAGGGATCGAGGAATTTCTTTAGTCCCTCAACTTTATCGCGTCT
>JAOZQW010000090.1 GCA_029932015.1 Candidatus Fermentibacteraceae bacterium | reverse complement strand
GGGTGCGACAATCGAAGTTCCAGGTGATTTCAGCTCAATACAGGAAGCTCTGGCTAATTGTCAGACCACCGACACTGTTCTGGTCTCTCCAGGCACCTATACGGAGAACATCGTCTGGCCGGATATTGCAGATCTGGTCCTCATCTCGGAAATGGGTCCTGCACAGACAATAATCGATGGGGACAGCTCCGGAACGGTTATCGCACTTCTATCGGCCGTTGTGGATACTTCGACTGTAATAGAGGGCTTCACTATCAGAAACGGTGCGGCCGAACGAGGAGGGGGCATCCGGTGCAGCGTCTCTTCTCCCCTCATCACGGGAAACATCATCGAGGACTGCTTCGCTGTTTTCGATGGGGGAGGTCTCTACTGCGTCAATTCCAGTGTCATCATTGACGACAACATCATACGCGATAACTCCGTGGGCATTCCAATATCATCCGATGGCAGTTCTAAGGATCTGACCACCGGGGGTGGGATACGACTCGCCGGAACTGGCGCCGGGGCTGTGATCTCGAATAACACCATCTCGGACAATTACTGCACTTACTACGGAGGTGGTCTTGCCAGCAGCAGGGATGCTCTTATTACCGGGAACCATATCATCAACAATATCTCGGATTGGTTCGGCGGCGGATTCTATCATCTCAATGCTTCTGGAACGGTACTCCGCGAGAATCTGATCAGCGGTAACTCGTCCAACTGGGGCGGTGGGATCATGCTCCAGGGTGGCCATCTGACTATTTCCAGGTGCGACATCCTTGATAACGAAGGAGATGGGCTGCACATCTACTATGGCTCTCTCACTGCGGACAGTTCAGCCTTTTTGCGAAATACAGGGGATGGGATCGGGACTGGTGGAGGCAAGGGATCTGGCTCGAGAGGCGTCTCTGTTCATCACTGCAACATCGTGGATAACGACGGTTTTGGCATCAGAAGTTCAAACAGCTGGCTCACTTTCGATGCAACACTGAACTGGTGGGGGGATGCCAGCGGTCCGGGCGGAGTGGGACCCGGCTCCGGAGATGAAGTAAGTATCTATGTTGAGTATGATCCCTGGCTCACATACACAGGAATCTCAGAGGAGAGTGGAGGTTCCCCTTCGGGAACTCCCTTCTTCGCTCATCTGCCGAATCCGGTCAGATCCTCCACAACGCTTATCCTTGAGGGGGGGGGGCGTGCCGGGGTTCGTGTTCTGGATCTGAGCGGAAGAGAAGTTGCTTCTCTCTACGATGGAGTGCTCAGTGGACCGCGATCTATCAGGTGGGATCCCTCTGGCCTGACGACTGGTATGTACTTCATCTGCATCATCCAGGGGGATGACGTGTCCTCGGCAAGGGTCACGATCATAAGGTAGTCTCGGCATATTCGATACTTGTGCTGACCTGATCTGCTGCATTGCAGTGATTAGCTCATTAATCCCTGATGGCGCTCTCCATTCTCTGTATACAGTATCCTGATTGTGATTAGATCCGAGCCGGCAGCATCTTGAATGACGGTACCCGCAACTTGTCTGAGTGGCTATTGTTTCATGTGCCTGTGGTGGTATTCCTTTTAGACTTGCGCCAGTGAAGAAGGAGATTCTGATGGAAAAGAAAGGGTTTCTGGGGTCGCTGTTCGACTTCTCGTTCACCTCTTTTGTATTCCCGAAAGTGATCAGCTTCGTATACGCTGTCTTCGTGGTCTTTGCCGGCCTTGGATACATTTCAGGAGTTGTTTTCGGATTTAATCAGAGCAGCATGATCGGCTTGGGAGCTCTGGTCCTCGGTCCTCTGGTTTTAATACTGTATCTGATAATGATCAGAGCCTGGATGGAGATCGCTATCGTAATGTTCCGAATCTATGACAACACGGACAGGATGGTTGAGATGAGATCATCCTCGAGTCAGAACTGAAGGAGAATTCCATGAAGAAATCCGTGATCGTTGTGCTCATCAACCATAGGCATGATGCCGCAGCAAAGGTCCAGGCGGTGCTTACTGGATGGGGCTGTCTGATCAAGACCCGGCTTGGAATACATGAGGGCGTCCTTGATGACTGCAGTGAGCATGGTCTGCTGTTTCTCGATCTGGTTGGAGATTACGAGAAGCTGGCAGATCTGGAGCGTAAGCTCAATGTGATCAAGGGTGTCACTGCGAGTATGCTGACGATGGACCTCGAGGATTAGATCGAAGAATTGAGGCCGGGCCTCATTTCGTGCATTTTGCACGATCTCAGGCCGGGCCTCAGATCGTGCGTCTCATCATAGAGTAGATGAGTATCGAACCCGACACTGCAGCGTTAAGTGATTCTATCCCCTTCTTCATTGGGATACTAACGGATGTTGTGAGCATTTCCCTGATAACAGGCGAAATCCCATGAGCCTCGGAGCCGATAACCAGCGCGAAGGATTCCGGAGGAGAGAAGGTCTCGATCTGCTCACCGACAGCTTCCGCCCCGATAACAGGAAACCCGTTCTCCTGCTCATTTATCCAGGCTGAAAGATCAATATCGAAAAGGATCGATATCCTTGTGTTCAGGCCTGTCGCCGCTCTCGTGACTTTCGGTATGAACGGACAGCATGAGCCCTGACCAGCCAGTACTGCAGCACACCCGAAGGCCGCCGCTGAGCGAATGAGAGTGCCCATGTTCCCGGGATCTGAAATGCTGTCAAGAAGCAGGATAAGACCTTTCGTGGCAATGCCTGCAGCTTCGATATCCGGAAGAGGGCAGACCGCAATAAGTCCCTGCGAGTGAATGGTATCCGACAATCCGGAGAAAAGCTTAGCCGGAACTTCAAGCACATCACTCCCTGATTCGACAGCTCTGTCGGCGATCGAAGTCACTCTGCTCTCAGCTTCATCCGACATGACCAGCCACTCCGGCCTTGCGGTAGCAAGATAGTCCGAAATGTACCTTGGACCCTCCATGAGAAAAAGGCTGTGTTTCAGGACTCCATGTCTAGTGCCGAGCCTGCGGGTTATGCTCAGTCTTCTATTGGCGGCGCTCTCTATTTTCTGTCGCATTGGTTCAGCCCTCCGAGGAACGGAAGAAATTGGTGGGTGGTACGAATTTTTTTATTGTATTGTATCTATAATTTTTCTGATGATATCTTCTATTTCAGCCTCAGGGACACTCCCTGCCAGCTGCCTGAGCAGAGTTACATCTGGAGCCCTTCTGCGCATATCCTCGAAATCATCCGGGTATGCCTCTTCGTAAGGGATGACCTGTATCGATGATGAGGAGCCTGATACTCTTATAACCTTCCGGGCAAGTTCCATGATGGACAGCTCCCGGGTTGATCCAATGTTGACGACCCTGCCTGTCGCATCCGGGTTCATGGCAATGGCAACAATGGCGCTGACAACCTCGTTCACGAGGCTGAAGCATCTTGTCTGTACGCCGTCTCCATAAACGGTAATTGGTTCTCCCGCGAGAGCTTGTGCTATGAAACGGGGCAGGACCATACCATACCGCCCGGACTGACGGGGTCCGACTGTATTGAACAGCCTGCCTATTGTGACCGGCAACCCCTTGTCCTTGTGGTAGGCGAGGGCCAGAAATTCATCTATCGCTTTGGAGCAGGCATAGCTCCATCGACTCCGGCTGGTCGCCCCGAGCACTATATCTCCGTCCTCACGGAAGGGTATGCTCTCGCTCTTGCCATATACTTCGGAAGTGGAAGCGATGAAGACCGGAATGTTATCGACTTCAGCGGCCAGAAGAATATTCTCCGTACCTTTGACGTTGGTCTCGATGGTCTCAACGGGCTGCCTGATGATGTTCTCGACACCAACTGCTGCGGCCAGATGGAAAACCCTGGAGCACTGGTTGACGAGTCCTCTGGTCAGGACCTCATCCAGAACGGAGCCGATAACAAGTCTGAAGGCATCATTGCCTGAGCAGCAGTCAAGATTGGAGAGATTTCCAGTGGAAAGATCATCGAGGACAAGAACCGACTCCCCCCTTTTCAGCAGAAGTTCACAGAGATGGGAACCAATGAAACCGGCCCCACCTGTGACAAGACAGTCGTACTCTCTAGATGCGTTCATTTACCGACCCTCCCGTCAGTGAGGTACGATACTGAGAAGGACTCCCGCTGCAATGGCGCTGCCAATGACCCCGGCGATATTGGGAGCCATGGCATGCATCAGAAGGTGGTTCTTCCTGTCGTACTTTCTACCCTCAACCTCAACAACACGGGCCGAGTCCGGCACAGCTGATACTCCGGCCGCTCCTATGAGTGGATTGATCTTCCTGTCGCCCCTGAGGAAGAGGTTCATGAATTTAGCGAACAGAACACCCCCTGCAGTTGCAATTGCGAAGCTCACCGCACCCAATGCGAATATCTTGAGTGAATCCCACCTGAGGAAGTAGTGAGCCTGGGTGCTGGTTCCCACAGCAAATCCCAGAAGTATGACGACGATGTTATTCAGTGACCCCTGGGCATCCTTAGCCAGGCGGTCAGTGACCCCGCTCTCCTTGAGAAGGTTACCAAAGAATAGCATGCCGAGCAGGGTAATCGCTCCGGGAGCGATGAATGAGGTTATCAGGAACGCTATTATCGGGAAGAGGATCTTCTCGGTCTGCGAAACCTGTCTTACCGGCTTCATTTTCCTTTTGCGTTCCTCGTCCGTTGTGAGAAGACGCATGATGGGCGGCTGTATGACCGGCACCAGCCCCATGTAGGAATAGGCAGCTATCGCGATCGCACCCAGAAGATGGGGGGAGATCTGACTGGCAACGAAGATGGCTGTGGGTCCATCGGCTCCTCCGATTATCCCGATGGCGGCAGCCTCCTGGAGGTTGAAACCAAGCAATAGCGAACCGAGCAGCGTGAGGAAGATGCCGATCTGGGCGGCTGCGCCCAGCAGGAGAAGCTTAGGGTTAGAGAGAAGAGCACTGAAATCGGTCATGGCCCCTATGCCCAGAAAGATGAGCGGAGGGAAAAGGCCGCTCTTGACCCCGAAGTAGAAGAGACCAAATACCGACTGCTGCCCTCCCAGGATATCCTGATAACCTATAGGCATAAGTTCGGGATTGTAGGGGATATTCCCTGCAATAATGCCGAAACCGATAGGAACGAGAAGGAGCGGTTCGTAGTCCTTCTTAATCGCAAGATAGATCATCACGAGCCCGATGAGTATCATTACGATATTGCCGGGTTCGACCTGTCCAAAGCCGGTGTCATCCAGGTAGGACATCAGATTCAGTGAGCCGGAGTCTCCCTGCAGGAATCCTGTCAGCCAGGTAACCATGGATGAAGACATGGACATGCGTCAGCCCTCTATTCTCATGATGAGGGCGTTCTCCAGCACGTTCTCTCCGACGGTGACGGAAATGGCCGCAATTGTACCCGATACCGGAGCTTCCATCTCGTTCTCCATCTTCATAGCCTCCATAGTAGCAACTGGCTGGCCCTCGGTGACTCTGTCACCCTCCTTGACGAGAATCTTCAGTATGAGTCCGGGGAGCGGAGCAAGCACGGCACCAGCTTCTGTGGAGACTCCTGGTGGAGAGGTCCGGTCTGGCACTTCTGCCGCATTCACAACCTGATGCCTGCGCCTGATCACCGGAGTCTTGCTGGCTGCTCTGGCTGGCGCTTCCAACTGGACATTGAAGCTTTTTCCGTCCAGGGAGACTTCCATTGTGTCATCGGTTATCCTGCCGATATTCACTGTGTAAGTAGTCTCATCTATGGTGATCTTGTATTCTGGCATTCTATCGGCTCCTGATCCGGTTCTGAAGAGATTCGGTTCCCTGAAGGTGTTCTGCTCTGCCTGCAAGCCTCCAGGGAGTGTATGGCTTCTCGTGATCTTGCCATGTAAGCTTCATCTTCTCTGCCTGGTCGAGAAAACACATATGAGCATGGATCGCTGCCGAGATGGCCGCAAGCTCCTTCGGTGCTAGCCTGACTGGAGCGGGAGTTCCCTCATCTGCAGTTCTGCTTCTATCCATGCGGATCTGGCCCCGGTCTATCCATCTCTGGAGCAGTGGGAGTATAAAAGTAAGTCCCAGCAGGCCTGCAAAGACCGTGATCATGCCCACGACGGCAATGCCTGTGCCGTCCTTCATCATGCCGGAGATCATCTCCGATGATATGGTCTGCCGCAGCAGAATCCCCGCCAGGATGCTCATAGAGGAATATTCCCGTGCTTCTTCGGAGGAATGCTCTGCCTCTTGCCGGCAAGCATCTCTAAAGCCTTGATGATCCTGAATCTCGTATTGGATGGGATTATCACATCGTCAATGTATCCCCTGGAAGCAGCGTCGTAGGGATTTGCGAATTTCTCCCTGTACTGCTCGATCAGCTCTTTCTTTCTGGCGACCTTATCCTCGGCCTCCATGATCTCATGTCTGAAAATGATCTCGACAGCTCCCCCGGGTCCCATGACCGCGATCTCCGCAGTAGGCCAGGCATAATTGATGTCGGTCCTGATATGCTTGGAACTCATAACATCGTAGGCCCCTCCGTAGGCCTTCCTGGTAATTATCGTGATCTTGGGAACAGTTGCCTCGGCGTACGCAAAGAGGAGCTTGGCCCCATTACGGATTATGCCGCCATACTCCTGGACGGTTCCCGGCATGAAGCCCGGAACATCCACAAACGTTACGAGGGGGATGTTGAATGAGTCACAGAAGCGGATGAAGCGAGCCGCCTTCACAGAGGCATCGTTGTCCAGAACACCCGCAAGATAGGATGGCTGGTTTGCTATCATGCCCACTGACCGGCCCTTCATCCGGGCGAAGCCTATGATGATATTGGGTGCGAACATCTGATGTATCTCGAGAAACTCCTCGTCATCGACGACGGCCTCGATGATGGTCCTCATTTCGTACGGCTTGTTAGGGTTATCGGGCACGTATTCGTCCAGCCACATCTCCATCCTGTCGGGTGGATCGGTGCATGACATGACGAGAGGGTCTTCCATGTTGTTCTGTGGCATATAACTGACAAGTTTCCGTATCAGCCCCAGAGCCTCCTGTTCGTCTTCGCAGACAAGACTGCAGACGCCGCTCCGCTTTGCATGGATGGCCGGACCGCCAAGCTGCTCCTTTGTTACATCCTCACCGGTGACTGCTTTGACGACATTGGGTCCCGTGACGAACATGTAGCTGGTGTTCTTCACCATAATGGTAAAATCGGTGATGGCAGGGCTGTAGACTGCTCCGCCGGCGCAGGGCCCCAGGATAGCGGATATCTGGGGAACAACTCCTGAATAGAGGACATTCTTGAGAAAGATGTCACCGTATCCCGCGAGGCTCTCGATGCCCTCCTGAATTCGGGCTCCACCGCTGTCATTCAGTCCAATGAGGGGAGCACCGTTAGTGGCAGCCATATCCATGACCTTGATTATCTTCTCAGCAAACGTCTCGGAGAGACTTCCTCCCAGCACGGTGAAATCGTGTGCGAAGATGTAGACCAGTCTGCCGTCTATCGTCCCGTAACCGGTGACAACGCCGTCACCAGGTACTTTCTTCTTATCAAGACCGAAGCTGGTCGACCTGTGCATCACCAGCATGTCGAACTCTTCGAAACTCTCCTCGTCCAGCAGGAGATTGATCCGCTCGCGCGCTGTGAGCTTGCCCTGTGCATGCTGTTTCTCGATCCGGACCTCTCCGCCTCCAGCATAGGCCTGTTCACGGAGATTTCTCAGTTTATCCGCCTTCTCCAGCGAGCTCATTCCGCATCACTCCCTTCCCCTGAAGGATGCTCGCAGAGCTCAGTGAGCACCTTGCCGGTAACTCCAGGATGAACGAATGCTATCCTGGCCCCACCTGCCCCTTCTCTGGGCTCCCGGTCGATCATCCTGACATCCATGGAAATGAGAGCCTTAACCGCCTCTGCGGCATCATCGACCGAGTATGCGATGTGATGGATCCCCGGACCGCGCTTCTCAATGGCAAGAGCTATCGGACTGTCCTCGGCAGTGGGTTCGAGCAGTTCGATCTTGGATTCTCCAACAGCGAACATGGCAACCCTGACCTTCTGGGAAGGCACTTCCTCCGTACCGAGTAGTTCCAGTCCCAGTACATCCCTGTAGAACGGGATCGCACTCTCAAGGTTCTCTACTGCAATACCTATGTGGTCTATGCTGTTAGCCTTCATTGTTCCGC
>JAOZQW010000391.1 GCA_029932015.1 Candidatus Fermentibacteraceae bacterium | reverse complement strand
ATTATTGGCAACCTCAATACCGCCGAAGTTGCCGAAGAATGTGCCCATATTCGCGAGCTGAAGCTGACACTCGGTGTCAGAGCATTCATATCTCTCGAATTTCTCTCCGGTCACTCTCTCCAACTCATGGAATCTCTCGGCAGGCTGCGGTATCCCGATAAGGTTTGTACTGCAGAACTTCGAAGCCTGCATAATGTTCTCGGCCATGGTAAGGGTAGCGAGAAGATCGCCATTGTACACATAATTATCCGTGAGCGCGACGACTGATATCATCTCCTGAGGAGCGTAGCATGGCTCATCCGAATCCGCACTCTCGGCAATCCTCCTGATGCAGTCGTGTGTAACCGCTGCGCCCTGAAAACCGGATACCTGGCTCGTGGCAGTACCTTTCGAGCTGTTATAGGCTATCCCGGCTGCAGACTCAAAGTCAGCTACCTGGGGGAAGTCCTTTGCGAGAGCTTCCGCTTCCTCGATCATCTGTCCGAATCCCTTATCCGCACAGAGCTTCTTCCGAGTCTCGAAATCCCGCATCCGGTCGATCTCGGCGACTATTGACTTCGCGCCCCCGTGATACTCCTTGAGTGCATCGATGGCCTTCATGTCCGCATCGCTTAAAAGCGGATACCTCATTGTCTCTCCCCCATTCCCAACCTGCGTTCATGTCATTATTTGACAAGCTGTTACAGCCTGCCAACCAACAAGATTGCTCTTCGGAACAACTTCATTTCAAGTTGCTGTTTCTGTGAGGTCTAAGATATAGCGAAGCCGGGTCCTCTGCAACGAATCGTCTGCAGAGAATCCCGATTCATCTACTGTGACAGAAAGAAGGGATCAGTCCAGCTTGACCAGTCTGTAGACAGCATCATCGCTGCCGGACAGCCTCATCATGTATACACCAGACGGCAGTATGGCACTATCGTCTCCACGACCATCCCAGAGAAGGCTCCGCTCTGAACCCTCACTCGAAAACTCCGGAGATGCAACAAGCCGACCGGACATATCGAAGATCCGTATCGAAAGCGGACCATCTTCTACACCTGTCACATTGAATGTAGCACTGCCTCTGAATGGATTGGGGCAGACTTGAAACGATGGATCATTGATCAGACCCGATTCGACCGCACCAGTGCTTGTAGAATCGCTGACTGATATCCAGTCCCAGTAGGTACCTGGTTCGTCTCCCATCAGAAGACCAAACGTGCCGACCTGCGGATTGGGATCTACAGCGTTCACTGTCCAGAGATCTCCCGTGGATGGAACATATATCTCCAACGAAAGATTGGCTTCAGCAAGAATAAATGTTAATTCGTACCACTCGTTGGATGGCAGAGGCAGGTTCATTGTAGAGAGAATATCGGACAGGTTGCCGGAATGAACTAATCTGATTCTAGCTAGACCAGCATCAGGAGATATGTAAGCAATGACGCCTGTATCACCATCGGTCAGTCTAGCGATCACTCCGAAGGCATGGCCCCCTTTGGCACTGACTGAGATCTCGCAGTTAGCATACCGATACTGGGTAACAGGAACAAAGGCAGCTGGTGTACCTCCGGTTGAACCATAGACCATTCCTGAGGTTGCCTGCCAGTTTCCCGGTGCACATCTTGGTTCCCAGTCGCTGATATCACCATCGTTAAAATCATCATAGAAGGCGGTGCCAATCGAAGAGATAGTCAGTAACACCGTGATAATTGCAATTCGACTTGACTTCATTCTCCATCACCTCCACTCAAGTAGAGGGTGATAATCAGCCTGTGTCAATTCCCAAGCCGATTAATCAGTAGTATAACTTCCTGCGTTCACTTGCCCTGTCATCTGGAACAGGGCTATTGCCCAGGTCAGAACCGTGAACATTCACTTTTCTGCAAGCATGCAGAACTCCACTCAGAACGAGCTCTTCACCAGCCCCCAGGTCATTCGCTCCAGAGCGGTGAGGAATACCGGGTAGCCGGAAACCCTTATGAAGTAGTCCGAAGCGGTGCTTCCGATGATCGTCCATGGTTCCCACAGCATGAAGTCATCACTGAAGAAGCTGTGACTGACTGGATTCTCGGTGCCATCACCCAGGAGTGAGGGCCAGCCGCCGGACGAGAACTCACTGCTCTCGATGATCCAGAAATCGACTCCAGTGGAGCAGGGGGGAGTGAAATACGCGTATGCAGGAGAATAGTGGTAGGCTT
>JAOZQW010000089.1:1593-8100 GCA_029932015.1 Candidatus Fermentibacteraceae bacterium | reverse complement strand
CGCGGCGTCTGCGCTGAGAATGAATTCATCCGAATCCGAAGATCCTGAGAGGTGATACAGAAAGTGCTCCGCCAGAGGAAGAATGTCATCAGTTCGCTGGCGAAGGGGGGGCAGGTCTATTTCGATCACATTCAGCCGGTAGTAGAGGTCCTCCCTGAACTGGTTGTTCCTGACGGCCTCGGAGAGATTGAGATTGGTCGCCGCAATGAGCCTTGTGTCGGTTGTCATGAGGTTTGAGGAGCCTACAGGAGAGAACTCTCCATTCTGAAGGACCCTGAGGAGCTTGACCTGCATGGCCCTGCTCATATTGCCTATCTCATCCAGAAACAGGGTACCGCCGTCGGCCACCTGGAAGCGCCCCAGGGAGGTGGTTATCGCGCCGGTGAATGCTCCCTTCACATGGCCGAAGAGCTCACTCTCAAGGAGCCCCTCGGGAAGGGCGCCCGAGTTGACGGAGATGAACTGCTGGGAGGATCTCATGCTGATCCGATGGATCGCCCTCGCAATGAGCTCCTTCCCCGTTCCGCTCTCCCCGGTTATCAGGACTGTGCTGTTGGTTCTGGCCACTCTCTGAACGAGGTTCATGACCTCCTCCATACGGTGGCTCTCGTAGATTATCTGAGGCTGAGCCCGATTACGGTACTGCAGGTGTGAAGAGCGGATCGCCTTGTCTACAGAGGAGACGACCGATCCGGTGGTAAAAGGCTTCGGTATGTAGTCGACAGCCCCCCTGCGCATGGCCTCCTTCGTACTTTCGATAGTAGCGAAACCGGTTATGATTATTACGGGGATGAAAGGGTACTTCCTTCCCACAAGGTCGAGGACTTCCAGTCCGGACATGCCCGGCAGGCGGACATCTGTGATGACCAGGTGGTACTCATCCTTTCCACGGAGCCTGCGGAGTCCCTCTCTGCCGTTGGCTGCCGTGTTGCAGAGATAGCCGGAGAGTTCCAGCGTCTCCTGCAGGAGATCGCGGATAGCCTCTTCATCATCGATTACCAGCACGCGGTATTTCTTCGTATTGTTATCCTGCATGATACTGTAAGCTAACTCTTCTGATCGGGGATGACAAGATTTTGACAAAGTGCTCAAGACGGTCCGGAAAGAGGCTCTTCATTCCTGCGCACATGCTTCTTCTGGCAGGCATAGTCTTATCCTGTGGCGAGATGCCGAATGAGACAGGGGAGATAGTAATAAGGGCGGAGGACCTTGCAGCGGCCAGCTTAGACACCATAGAGTGTCAAGATGCTGACGCCATTGACAGCCTGGCAGCACAGCCAGTTCTTCCTGACGGTATGCCTTTTCCACCTGATACCCTCCCCCCCGACACGTTGCACCTCTCTGACAGCCTTCTGGCCGATTCAGCCGGAATTGACAGTCTGTCGGCCGATTCGCTGGATATTTCGATTGATCCCATGGATATTGAGTGTCCGTGGAACACCGCCGCTGTCGAGATCAACGGCTCTATCTACACTAGCATTCAGGACCTCTGTGAGGATTCAGACATACTCGGAGCACATATTGTCAGGTGTATGTGGTGGAATACAGATCCATGGAGAGGAATGAATGCCGGCGACTCACTGTACCTGGTCTTCGGTGATGAAGGGATCGAGGGCAGGGAGAACAGAATAGCAGCACTCCGATATGTTCCCCGGGAAGGAACGGTCAACACAGGGTTCGCTGTCTATGCGTTTCTGATGTCGGGCGATAATTACGCGTCCCATTACTACTCCGATGGTACCGAAATGATGAAGCTGCTGGATGTAATGCCGATAGCCACCTTCGAGGAGATGACAGGCCCATACGGTGAACCGAGGGGCAATCGCAATCATATGGGAGTGGACTATAAGGCTCCGGCAGGTACCCCTGTCAGGACATGCAGGGGAGGCACTGTCGCGAGAGTGAACTGGAATCACGATTACAACGGCAACTGCATTGAGATAGATATGGGAGGGGGATACAGCGAGATATTCCTTCACCTGCAGGATCTCGCCGAGGGGATATCAGCCGGGGTCGTGCTCTCAGGAGGGACTATCGTTGGATTCGTCGGGAATACAGGCAGGACTTCGACAGCCACGCATTTGCATTACCAGATAAACGACGAAAATTCCAATCCGATCGACCCTTACCTTTTCTACGGATCTCACCGAAGGAGTCTCTCCGGCGCTGATCTAGAGGCCTTCCGGGAATGGCGGGACAGGTGTGACGCATGGATGAGCGAGGCTGTTGAGCAGTGACAGGATTCATCGTTGTGACGCTGAACTGGAACGGAAGGGAAGTGCTTCCCGCCATGATCCGGTCTCTCTCGCAGCAGCTTCCTGAGCTTGGTGGCCGCCTTCTCGTCTTCGATAACGCATCGACAGACGGCTCTGACGATCTCGTCGAGGAGGAGTTCGGGGATAAGACATGGTTCTCCATAGTGAGGTCAGATGTGAATCTGGGCTTCGCCGCCGGAGCCAATGAGGCAATAGCCGGTTTAACAGAGGAAGTCATTGTTCTGGCCAACAGCGATACGGTATTCAGACCGGGCAGTCTTCTGGCGCTTCTGCAGGGAATGGAGAGGCATCCTGAGGCCGGCCTGGTTGGACCTCGCCTGCTCTGGCCCGACGGAACGCTCCAGCAGTCGCAGAGGGACTTCCCTTTTCCCGGTCCTCTGATGGCAGAGCATATCCCCTTCCTTGGAAGATACACGGCGAAGAGCTCTTCTCATGATACCGAGAGAAGGGTCGACTGGATGGTCGGAGCTGTAATGACCCTCCGCCGTCGCGCCTTCGAGGAGGTGGGGGGCTTCGACGAGAGCTACTTCTTCTATCACGAGGAGACGGATCTTCAGTACAGGCTTTACGAGAAAGGATGGGAATCCTGGTTCATACCCTCTTCGCTGGTTGTGCATGTGGAGGGAGCAGCTGCCCGTCAGAAGTTTGGACGTGAAACATACCTGAGATATATTCCTGAGAAGATACGGTTTATTAGCAAACACGGAACTCCCGGTGCCGCAACGATATTCCGGATCTACATGTTGGCACTCCAGATGACCAGGGCGCTGCTCGGGCTGGTGATACCCGTAAAGCGCCGAAGCGACATCCGGTTTACTCTTCCCTATTGCCTCAAGGCCATGCGCCTGTTGTATGGAGCCATGGGCACGAGTGAGTCCGGTGAGAGCATGAACAGCAGAAGCACAGTAACACGATAGGAGCGTCATGGCGGTTATCCTGGGACTCAACTGCTACAAGCACGATTCGTCTGCCGCGCTGCTGGTCGACGGCAGGCTTGTTGCGGCGGTAGAGGAAGAGAGACTTCGCAGGATCAAGCACTACGCAGACTATCCCGCAAAAGCTATTGATTACGCGCTTTCAGAGGCAGGGATCGGTCCGGAGAATATCGACCATATCGCATTCTATATGCAGCCAGGGATCGTCATGAGGGAGAACCTGGCTTACAGCCGAAACTACATCCTGCAGAAGGGCGGCCCTTTCTTTCTTCTCGGACAACTGAACGCAGCCCGGAAAATGGGAGCTATCGGCGAGACCATCAGAGCACACCTCGGGCCGGACCTGAAGGCCGAAGTGCATTTTGTTGAGCATCATATAGCTCATGCGGACGCCGCATACTACTGCTCCGGTTTCGAAGAGGCTGCAGTACTGACGATGGATGGAGTCGGAGAGCGATGCACAAGCATGCTCGCCAGCTTCCGTCCTGACGGCTACACCGTTCATTCTTCTTCCCGGTTCCCGCATTCACCCGGCATCTACTACAGTGCCGTGACCAAGTTTCTGGGATTCATGCCCGACAATGACGAGTACAAGGTCATGGGTCTTTCGAGCTACGGCGAGCCGAAGTACATCGAGTTATTCAGGAAGATACTGAGCCAGCGGAATGGGCAGATCCGCCTAGACTCGCAGCTCCTGGATATTCACAGGGGAGTACAGCAGACATCCTTCTCCGAATCTGTCCGTCGGATCATTGGTCCGCCCCGCAGGCCGGGAACCGAGATTACGCAGAATCACATGGCCATAGCATGCTCAGCGCAGAAGGTCATCGAGGAAGTGGGTCTTGGACTGGCCAGATACCTGAAGGAAGTGTCAGGGCTCAGGAAGCTGGTCATCTCCGGCGGGGTCGGCCTGAACTGCGTTATGAATGGACTTCTTGACAAGGAATCCGGTTTCGATGAAGTCTATCCGCTGCCTCCCTCCCACGATGCCGGGACTTCCATCGGAGCTGCAGTTCGGGTTCACAGGGACATTTTCCCCGAAGTACCCCTCGAGACTCCTCCCGGAATGTACCTTGGCCCCTCGTTCAGCGAGGAAGAGATAGCAGCTGTGCTGGACATGGCCAGGCTCAGCTGGACAAGGCCGGAGAACCCGGCCGACAAGGCGGCTGAGCTGGTGGAGCAGGGCAAGGTGCTGGGGCTGTTTCATGGAAGAATGGAGTTCGGACCAAGAGCTCTCGGCAACAGGTCGATACTCGCTGACCCGAGAAGGTCGGATATGAAGGACATAGTTAACGCAGTTGTCAAGCATCGAGAGGCTTTCCGGCCCTTCTGTCCAAGCTGTCTCGAAGAGCATGCAGATGAATATTTCGAGGGCTGTACATCTGCACCGTATATGATCAAGACCTTCCGGGTTCTTCCGGGCAAAGAGGAGATCATCCCCTCCGTGACCCATGTCGACGGGACCGCCAGGGTCCAGACCGTCACGAAGGAGGTCAATCCATTCTACTATGACGTCATTGAGAGCTTCTACCGCAGGACTGGAGTGCCTGTTATCCTGAACACATCCTTCAATATCAGAGGCGAGCCTATCGTCACCACCCCGGTTGATGCTGTCAGGTGTTTCTATGGTACGGGTATCGATGCCCTTCTCATGCCGCCTTTCCTGCTCGAGAAGACGCCGGGACTCCGGGAATGAACTCCGGACAGAACCTCCTGCAGGAAGGCACCCGCCATGAAAGCTGCTCTTTAAGCCCGAGGCAGGGTATCTGAAATGGTAACCGTACTCGGGAAGGGCACAGTCCTGGTCGCAGACGAGGACAGGAACCGGTCTGACCTCCTTAAGGCCAGAATAGCTGCCATGGGCTATTCAGTAAGTGTACAGTCCTCAGCAAGGGCTGCTCTGCGGAAGATCCGTTCCAGGTCGGTGAACGCGGTGCTCATATCCTCCTCCATTGGTGATATGCATATGACAACCTTCCTCGAGACTATGGCCAGGGCTAATCTGGCTGCCGGGATCGTAATATTCGGAAGGTCCATCGGAGTAACTGATGCTGTGTCCTGGATGAAGACAGGTGCTGTTGATATTCTGCTGGACCCGGAGGCTCCGCAGGTGCTGAGGAGCGCCATACAGAGGGCCTTCTCATATTCCGTGAGGATAGTGGAGAGCAGCTCGGGACCCGGCGGCAGTCCTGAGGAGGCCCCGCCGCGTGTCCTGTTCAGGAGCAAGGCGATGGAGCAGGTCATGAAGAGAACCCGTCGCGTTGCACCAGTAAATGCCACGGTTCTAATAACCGGGGAAAGCGGTACCGGCAAAGACGTCCTCGCAAGACAGATACATGCACTGAGCGGCCGTAGAGGCGCATACCTCGCTCTTAACTGTGCGGCTATACCTGAGACACTCCTGGAGGACGAGCTGTTCGGTCATGAGCGTGGTGCTTTCACCGGAGCAGAGCGGTCCCGGGAGGGGAAATTCGAGGCCGCTTCCGGAGGGACGCTCCTGCTTGATGAGATTGGAGAGATCCCACTCCCCATCCAGGTGAAGCTGCTCCGGATACTTGAAGAGAACAGGGTGACCCGCCTGGGCGGCAACACACCGATCCCCATCGATGTCAGACTAGTAGCAGCCACTAATACAGACCTGCAGTCCGCGGTCAGGAAGGGTCTTTTCAGAGAGGATCTCTATTACAGGCTGAAAGTCGTCGAGATCCACATCCCGCCACTGAGGGCGAGAAGGACCGACATACCGCTTCTGGCGGTATCTTTTCTCCGTGAGGTAGCTGAGAAACACGGATTTCCGGTTCCCGAACTCAGCCAGGAGGCCCTCGAGCGCATGGTCGCTTACAGCTGGCCCGGCAATGTAAGGCAGTTACGCAATCTCATGGAAAGCATGCTGATAATCTCCGGCAGCTTCATTGACGTTGCGGATCTTCCGGTCGAGATAGCCGGCACACCTGTTTCCGGTGATTCCCTCCTTCAGGTCGAGCTTCCTGTAACACTCGAAGATCTCGAATTGACCGCAGTGGAGAAGACTCTTGCTCTCACGGGAGGCAACAGGACAAGAACAGCTGAACTGCTGGGAATCGGGCGAAGGACCCTGCAGCGCAAGCTGAAAGAAATGTGAACAAGGAGGTTCGGATGAAGGTCATAAGAGCGGGATCCCTGATCCCCACCAGATACAAATGGGTTCTGATCATCGGGGTCATTCTCGCCTGGTTCGTGCTGGGCGGACCTTTCTACATAGTCGCCCCCGAGGAAGTCGGAGTGGTACTTACTTTCGGAAGATACACCGCAACAGA
>JAOZQW010000089.1:0-1493 GCA_029932015.1 Candidatus Fermentibacteraceae bacterium | reverse complement strand
GCCCACTGACTACCTCTTCAATGTCAGAGACCAGGAGGGCACCCTCCGCGACATCATGGAAGCCAGCATCAGACTGATAGTGGGGGACAATGCGATAGATGCCGTTCTGACCACGGGCAAGCTGGAGGTTCAGAACAGGATAATGCTCATGGTCCAGGGGATAGCCGATGAGTACCAACTCGGTATTGATATCATTGCCATCCAGCTGATGGATGTTCAGGCGCCTGCCCAGGTCTCCGCGGCATTCAGGGACGTGGCCACTGCCAGAGAGGATATGCAGGCCTATATCAATGAAGCCGAGGGTTATATGAACGAAAGGCTTCCTGAGGCTCTTGCCGATTCCGTGGAGATGGTCAACGAAGCGCTGGGGTACAGCGCCATCAGGGTGAATACAGCCACAGGTGATGCAAGGCGGTTCACAGCCCTGGCGGAGGAGTACCGCAAGGCGCCTACAGTGACGGCAGTGAGACTTCATCTGGAGACTCTGAGCGAACTTCTTGACAACGTTTCCGTAACGGTTGTCGATGAGTCCGCGGGTGCGCTGACACACTACAATCTTGGGGGAGGAGGGGAATGATGAGGCGGATCAAGCATATCGGCTACGCTCTAGTCGGTCTCTTCATCGTTCTCGTGATAACCGGCGCGTTTTTCACGGTATCCGAGACCGAGCAGGCGGTGATCCTGCAGCTTGGCAACCCGGTAAGGGTCATCGTCGGCGACCGGACTCCCGAGGAAATGGCAGAACTGGACGACTGGATGGATGTGAATGCTCCAGGAGTCGCCCTCAGTTCCGGAGCAGGGCTCTATTTCAAGATACCTTTCCTGCAGCAGGTCAGGATCTTTGATGACAGGATAATGGAATACGATGACCCGCCCGATGACGTAGTCACCAAGGACAAAAAGCATATCCAGGTTGACTGCTATGCAAGGTGGAGGATAGAGAATCCTCTCCTCTTCCTCCGCAGCGTCCGGACTGAGTCCGGCGCCATGTCACGTCTTGATGACATCATCTACTCGATGATCAGGCAGGAAGTCGGCAAGAGCAATCTCATACAGGTGGTCCGGAGCACCAACGATCCCATCGGACTCGGTGAGTACGTCTGGCTGGTCAACAATGTGACCTACTCCGATACTCTCGAAGACGTTATCATCGACGAGAGCGGTGAGATACTGGAGACCATCAGGCTCGTAAGAATGCCGGCCGGACAGGGAAGAGCGGCAATCCTCGAGCGGGTGACCCAGACATGCCGGGAGATGGCGGAACAGTACGGTATTCACATAGTCGATGTCCGTATCAAGAGGGCTGAGCTGCCCCCGGAGAACCAGACTGCTGTATTCTCGCGGATGCAGTCGGAGAGGAACAGGATCTCCACACGCTACCGTGCGGAGGGCATGAGGATGTCCAATGTGATAATCGCCAATACAGACCTGAGGGTGGATTCGATCCTCTCCAATGCGAATATGCTTTCACTATCCCTGCATGGTATCGCGGA
>JAOZQW010000390.1 GCA_029932015.1 Candidatus Fermentibacteraceae bacterium | reverse complement strand
AGGGCATGAAGAGCCTCTGATCGATCCAATCTCCCCATCCGGGAGACTAGTCAGGATCCACCTCAGATCCTGGATGAAAGCCGGGCTGCAAAGCGATATCCTCCTGGAAGCCTTCTCGGATACCGCAACTGATTTCTACGGTTCGAGAGAAGTTCTTGAAGAATGGTGCGGCCATCTGCTTTCACCAGGAATTGAGCTGGAATCTGAAGCGAGCAGACTTCACGCCGAAGTCATCGAGTTCGGATTCCCTGCCATGCATCACTCCAATCAGTACTGCGCTGCCTACAGCCCGGCATACAGGGTCGTTCTCAGGGAGCATCTCCCCGCTCTCCTCCGTGGAAGGATGAATGCATGAGACAGCTGCTTGTCCTCTCCGGGCTGCTGGCGCTCCTCGCAGTTGCCGGATTGACCTCATGCGATGATCCAACCGCCATTCCGACTCCTTCGATCCTGAGCATCACATACAGCGGTGATTCACTCGGAAGAGAGAGTGATACAGCTATTCCAGTCGCTCTCTACCGGGATGGACCTGATCTCGCCTGCAGGGTAACACTCGACTGGACCACCTGCCCTGACCACGATTTCAACAGGTATATCCTCTACAGGAGCGAGACCCCGGGGATAGCCGGCAGCCAGTCGAGTGCTGTCATCATTGGGATCTTCGACAACAGAGAGGAGGTTATTTTCGTCGATGCTGATGTTGCCTGGGGTGAGACCTGGTATTACGCACTACAGACGGAAAACAGCTCAGAGAACGTCATCTGGAGCAATGAGGTCAGCATCATTCTTCCGGGGGAGCAGCCTGAACCGATCATCCTGTCAGCCTTGAGCGATTGTCTGACCGTGTATCTGGAATGGACCACGAGCACCTCTCCGCACTTCCTGAGCAATTCACTGTACAGATCCGAAATGGGGCATATATCCAGTGATACTGCCTCTGCCATCTTCATGGGAACGTTTGATGATGCAACCGATACTACTTTCACCGATATGCGGGTGAATGCGGGTACGAAGTACTACTATGCTCTGCTCACGAAGACCGTCCTCGGACAGAGCGTCTGGAGTAATGAAGTATCCGTGATCTATTACGGCCATCCGGGTTTCCCGTACAGGATCATTGCCCAGTTCACCGCGATGTGGCGAGCAAGCGATATAATTATCTCATCTACCGGGGAGTACGGAATCCAGACAAAATCCAGTTACTACCCGAACAATGTTATCCGGATGGACAATCACGCAATTATCTATGAACTGGAGACTCCTTCGTTCATCAGCAATGCATGCCCTCTTCCCAATGGGAATCTGGTGTACCTCGCATCCGTATCAGATGATCTGCTCTGGGTAGCTGACCTGGATATGGAGGTGATTATAGACAGCGTACAGATGACCACCATCCCAGGCGGACTCTGTTCGGATCCAATGGGGGGACTCGCATATGCTGCAAGCTATTACGACCATATGGTATCCGTCATCGATACTGATTCGCACGAAGTCATTGACTGGGTATACACTTCGTACAATGTGGACGGGATCGCATGCCATCCCTCAGGTGAGTATGTGTACGCCTCGAGTTCCACAGGTGACAATGTATCGGTTATCAGAACATCAGACCTGGAAGTGATAGCCGAGGTCGAGGTCGGTAACGGACCAATAGAGATATGCTGTCATCCCGACGGGAGCTCCGTGTACGTGCTATGCTCTGAAAACTCCACCATCTACGATATTGACTGCGAGACAAACGAGATAGTCGACTCCTGGGGATGTTCAGGATCTCCTGTTGGAATGTGTATCCTCCCTTCAGGGGATTATCTTTACGTTAGCGATAACTGGAAGGGAAAGGTAATGGTATATGAGACTGTCGGGAACACCCAGGTACTGAGCATAACCGTCCCCAAGAGTCCGGGCAGCATGACAGCAACACCGAATGGTCAGGAAGTGCTTCTTAATTCCAGTGACGATATACTGGTACTTGGCCTTTGATGGAATGACTGCGTTGTATAGTCATACAGGGAATCTGAAATGATCTATCGATATGCAGCACTCTTCGTATTGCTTGTGCTCATAGCGCTGGCTTCATGCACCGATCCATCCTCCGAGCCCACCCCCTCCATCCTCCAGATATCCTTCAGCGGTGATACGCTCCGCTCCCTCCGGGGAACCGCCGATCCAACCTGCAGGGTAACTGCGGACTGGACCACA
>JAOZQW010000389.1:252-2206 GCA_029932015.1 Candidatus Fermentibacteraceae bacterium | reverse complement strand
GCAGACAAGATAGGGGATTCACCCAAGCGATTCAGATGCAGGAAGTGCTCCGAGGTATTTACGATCAATCCTGTCTCCAGCACTCTCCATGAGCCCCCCCCCATCCCGGATAACCTCGATGATGAAGAGCACAGGGCAAGCAGGTTCGCAAGAGTGCTTGCCAGTGATATGTTTATCTACAACAGGGAACTGGTCGAGAGGGCCAGGCTGCAGGGGACGCTGCTCGAGGAGATGGAGCAGGAGATAATGCGCTCCTGGGAACTCTGGAAGAGCCGCTTCCCTGATGAGAGCAGAAATGAACCCGAACTCTTCAGCGACGCACTGAACCATTTCCTCGCGGATGGAGAAGACATTTTCTCTGACTGGATGCCGCTGTTCTGAGACTCGTAGTCTCCGTATAGCCCCGCTTTACATCCAGCGCTCTAACTTGGCGTTGTTCCATATTTACAGAATGAGCTCATACAGATCGACTGAGTGATGCTCGGAATCCAGAGCGAATAGGTTTATCTGCTTTACATTCCCACTTGACATCCCCCCCCCC
Organism: Candidatus Fermentibacteraceae bacterium; assembly: GCA_029932015.1. Taxonomy (GTDB): domain Bacteria; phylum Fermentibacterota; class Fermentibacteria; order Fermentibacterales; family JCC-6; genus JAOZQW01. The sequence goes on along the minus strand of JAOZQW010000389.1, from coordinate 1,665 downwards.
CCTATGATGTAATATCAGAAGTAAGATTCAGTTGATACACTGTTTGCATAGTAATTCTGGAATGGATGGTTCGGAATGAAGGCTTTACTGACCCTGCTTATCACCGTTTCCATGCTCGCTATTGCCTCTGATCCCGAACCCGGACTGCTGGATCGGCTTGCAGCGATGGTGGAGAGCTCGCAGGAGCCCGCAGAAGAAGCAGAAGTCGAGGTCATCGAGCTCTTCCGCTCCGAGACAACCGAGGAATTGGAAGCGGCCTTCACTGATGGATACCCGCCTGCATGGCTGGAGGAGGTTCTCTCCGATACCACTATTCCTGAAGAGGACAGGTACTGGCTGGACTGCAGGATGAGAGCGGCGATAGCTCAGGATCTTCACCTGTTCCACGACGAGCAGGACAATCCAATTCGGATTGAAGCGGACTGGATCACGCATGGTGAGGATTACTGGAGAGAGAACTTCATTGTTAATCCTACAACTGAAGACAGAACCTGGGATTCACCTGATATGCCATCGAATATGTATGGTGAACCCGGCATGATACTGAATCGGTTTGGTGATGAGGTTGGAACGATTGCTCTGGCAAGTACAAGGATCAAATTGTCCAGAGATGCATCAGTTGGTCTCATGGTCAGTGGTGGTGTGCAACTGCTTGAGAATCCGGCAAGTCATCTGCCATATGCATGTTATTTCTATATGGATGGCACATTCAATGAAATAGAAATCCCAGTATTGGGAATGTACCAGTATGATATCAGTATGGACGGAACTTTAGCCTGTTTCGGATGCTCCTCTCCAGCAAGAAGGCCACAGGATGATCAGGGACTATCGTATTTATCAAGAGCGGGAGAGAATCAGTTTATCGAATTGATGCTTCCCTGTCATTACGGAATGGGACCTATAAATCCAGCAGTATCTCCAGAAGGAAGATATGTTGCCATACCTCTTAGAGAACAGGGAGTTGGAGTATACTCAGATAACTTCGAGAAGCTAGTCTCTCTTGATGAAATTATTACAGTTCATGATTTAGAGTATTCACCAGATGGAGACTTCCTTTGTGTATCACCCCATGGATATTTGCTCGATTCCTCAACACTTGAAGTGATTTGGGATATTCCTCAAGAAATACCAGGCGCTTCACGGTATTTTAGAGCATCTTCGAATGGCTTGTGCTCAGTTGTCTGGGAGACAACACTGAGGGATATGGAAGACGAAACAGAGAACCTCCAGAAGATATACTGGAATCAGAATCTGGTCCATGTAAGTACTGGTTGTCCCGGGGAGATGGGCGTTTCGCCGAACGGGATTATTGTGCTTCAGAGCTCCCGATCATTCCTGGTCTTCCAAGAGGTCAGGGCTGAATATGCGCCATTCGTTTTCTGGATGGTCAGGGAGGTGAGATAGCATGACACG
>JAOZQW010000389.1:0-242 GCA_029932015.1 Candidatus Fermentibacteraceae bacterium | reverse complement strand
GATATCACTTCTGTTTCATCTTACTTCTGTCGGCACTGCTGAACCAGACATGATCCCCTGGCCCGTAGGAACCACACTCAGCGGACAGGATTCATCTCGAACCCTGTTTTCTTCCTATGGGACTCATCACATTGGATGGGATCAGGTTCCCGCTGCTTCTGGAGTGAATTTTCATTTTGGCATCGATATCGACGCCAATACATCCTCGACCGATGGATGTGATGTTGTTAGAAATGTTGAGT
>JAOZQW010000088.1 GCA_029932015.1 Candidatus Fermentibacteraceae bacterium | reverse complement strand
GGTATATGTACCGGCCTTTTTTGTGGCTTCGGAGGGAAAGAGGTCATCATGATTTGAATCCATGGAAATATTCTCGAGACCGAACCATGGACCTCCTGAAACGGATCTATGGCTCTGGAATATCTCGTAATCGGAACCATCGCATCCCTGCCATGCAGTGTGAAGCATATCGGTTCTGTCACAGGCTATGGAAGGGAACTCATCGTCAGCAGCATAGCTGGTTATTGTCTCAAATGGAGCCCAGACACTACCTGTCCTGTTGCTGTAGCGTATCTCCTGGTTCAATTCACAGTACATCCCTGCAATCGGCCCTGGGAAGCAGTTCGGATTCGTGGGATCAACACCGGGGATGTAGGGTCCGGGATCATCCGGATCATGAGGATAGACATTGTGCATCCATACTACATGAGGAATGTCATCCCGGCTGACCGTCAGGGACGGGTAGCCGTCCAGCGAGAAACTACCCGAATCGAGCGAGACATTCTCGATGCCGTCCCAGCTGGTTCCGCCGTTGTGTCCTGCTCTGTAGAGAATGACCGGAGGGCTGTCCGACATATCGTCGTTCCAGACCACATGAACCTTCTCGGAGTAATAGGTGTAATGAGAGGGTGACTCTGGAAAATCGATTACGGTAGCAACATCCGGCATCTGACTGTTGAATCCGGGGGTCTGGCTGATGTTCAGAACACCGGTCCAGCTGCCTCCATGGTCATAGCTTGAGGAGTAGAGGATCTCCGAGTCCAATCCTCCATTGTAGTTCTCCTCCTGCCAGACCACATGAAGAATGTTGCCAAATGAGCAATCGATATCAGGAACAAGTGAATTCTGCGTACTTGTCCAGATGGTGGATATCGGCCCCCAGGCATCTGGCGGGGGCGTGAATGTGTTCGGACTGGATATGTGGTTGATATCGTAGAACTGACCATTCTTGTGCTGCCAGACTACATGGAGCATGTCGTTGTCATTCGCCAGTCCGGTAGAGCCGTGCTCGATCGCGATGGAGGGATACCTGTCATCGCCGTACTGACTGGCGATGCAGACCGCCGGTGCCCAGTCCGCAGATGAGGTCGGAGGGGCGGGGACCAGCGTATGTGAGTAGTAGATATCGCAGTCGCCACCGGGAGCAGAATTCGGATTCAGCTGGCTGTGAAAGACCGTATGGAAGTAGCCGTCGGCATCCCTGACGATACTCCTGCCATTGTTGAATCCAGTGGATTCCCATTCACTGGACAGGTCCGTGTCCACCTGATGGCCGGCTATGGCCATCCCCGCGACTGTGATGGTGAGAAGGAAGAGAGTCACCTTATTCATTTCTGTCTCCTTTCGGGTTAGTTGATCTTTCATCAAATGGAAAAGCAATCAATTTGCCAACTTCCGTTACTGCATGTCATACATCGATTTAGATGGTTATTGGATTATTGCTGCTGCGTGTTGATACGGGAATTTTTACCTACTTAGGGATTATTTCCCGTGTTTTGCACGTAGTACTTCGATTGCGTCCATTTGAGAGGTGTCTACTTAATATTTACTCTGTTTATAGTATTATTCTCTATGTTGTCAGCATGGACATTTAGAGTATATCTCCATATTTTCCCTGTGGAGGTATGCATGACAGCTGATGTGCTCGCTCAAAATTCTATACTATCGAGGAAACACCTTTCCGGTGACAGGATGGAGATTCGATTCAGTACGCCCGATGGCGAGCTGAGACTGGGGAGAGTCTTCCCTTTCCAGGGGGAGATCAACCCTCTCGAAAGCGTACTGCGCATGATGTCCGAAATGAAAGTCTCCGGCATACACTTTCCAGACAGGCTTGCTATCCTTCAGGACGGACGCTACTGCCTGTCTATCCCGGCAGAGGGGCTCACTGCCTGGGAGGGACCTCCACAACCACTCGAGAGGTTGATCGAGCCGGTCATTGCTCTCCATGATTCCGGATGGCTCAATCTAGATATCACACCTCAATGCTTCATCAACGTAAATGGAGATCTGGAATTCATCTGCTGGGGAAGCGGGTTGGTCGGAAGTCCCTCTCATCCAGCACCGGAGATCATCGCGGGTGCTCCACCGAACGGATACTCAGATCTCTTCATGCTCGGACAGACACTCATTCGCTCGAGAGGGTACCTCTGGAACGGAAGTGATCAGACTGCTGTCGAACTCATGAGCAGGATCTCTATGGAAGACAGGATCAAAGCCGTATCCGGGATACCTGATGCTCCGGTTCAATTGAAGGAAATAGATCGGTACATCAAGGACCCCATTCATGACAGTGTGACATTTCTTCATGGAGGGGAATGGAAGAGAAGAGACACTGTCACTTCCATAATGTCCACTTCGGTTATCGAGAAGGGATGGATTGCAAGATACATCAGGTGCACACCTCGCGAATCTCTCAGACCGCTTCCGGGAAGACCCCATACTTCACAGAGTCCAATTGATTCAGGCTCAGCTCTGCTTCGTGAACTCTTTCCAGTAATGAGCGGCGTACAGCGTCTGCTGGTTGTGGATCAGATCGAATTCGCATCAAGCGATCTTGCCGCCATCCTCAGCGAGTTGACCCGCGTCAGACCACCGGGTCTGACTCTGCTTCTCACTTCGAGCTGTAATGACCCTGGCTTCGATATCGAACCAGAACATCTCATTCATATCGATGGAGAGCCATCGGTTGCCCACGAATGGAGCCTGGACAACCTGCCTGCAGGCAAGGCTGGAACAGGTTTTCCAGCGCATGCGGATAGTTCGGTCCTATACAGATGCACAGGGGGGGCTGAGGTCCCGCCGAGGGGTCCGATATCCTGTGAGCAGCTTCTTGAAGAGGGCGCTTACAGAGTCCTGACGACGTTGACATCAGAAGAAGTTCAGGGGGATCTGCAGACAGCAGTCACTGAGAGCCTGCTTCGCCTTGGGCGGTTCGAGGAAGTGCTGGCGCAGTGCGGTCCAGAACCTTCACTCCCGGCAGCGAAGGCACATCTGGCGCTGGGAGACGCCATAACCGCAGAATCGGTAATACGGAAGATCAGCATAGTGAATGACAGCCGGGAGGATATTCTCCTACTCCTTGCGGAATCCCTGCTCAAACAGGTCAAGCTCAGTGAAGCGGAAGAACTCCTGCTAAACCTTGCTGGCACCAGGTCGGCACTTCTTCTTGCCAGAACCATGGATCTCATGGGCAGGGCACCGGAAGCACTTCCATCGATCCGGAGAGCGATGGCTGAAGCAGATGGGGAGGATCTTGTCGAGCTCCTCTGCTCGGAGAGCAACATCAGTATGCGGATGGGAGATTACTCGAGGGCACTCGAGGCAGCATCCGCCGCAGTGGACACATCACGGGATCAGGCGGACATTCATCTCATGGCTGCCAGCCTTCGGGAGCGAGGCCGCGTTCGCGAGGTGTTAGGGAGATGGGCTGATGCGCTGGATGATTACAGACTCAGCCTCTCCTATGCCTCAGATGCCCCTGCCGCGATCGGGAGACCTTCCCTGACGGACCTTTACGTTCTTGAACTGAAAACAGGTGAACTCCGCTCCTCCATCGATACTTTCAATGAAATGAAGAGGAACGCTTCTGAGAATGAAAGTGCCACCAGCCGCCAGCTCATCTCGCTGCTGACTGCCTACAGGGGAGTACTTCTGGGACTGGGCAGCATCTTCATACCGGATGCCAGACGGTCCGTGGCCATGGCTGCTGAACAGGAACTGTCGCTCGGACACGCTCTCAGCCTGCTCTATCTGGGTCAGCTCCTTACTCAGGAAGGGGAAGACGAGGAGGCAAGAGAGATCCTCAGTCAGGCGAGAGCCAGGGCGAGTCTGATGGGGGATCGTCATCTCATTCTCCTGGTGGATCTGGCTTTAGCTGGAACCGGCAGAGGTGCTGATGTGTCAAGACTGATAATGGAAGCTCGCGAACTGGGTCTTGAGATGGAAGCCCTCGAGGCGAGGATACTGCTTGCAGATGATCCGTCTGAGCTTAGTAGTCTTATCGCAGACCTACTCGATGTCCCATCACCACTCAAGGCATTCGAGCTTGTCACCCTGAAAGGAGTGCCGTCAGATCCGGATGTTCGGAAGAACCTGCTCAGAGCGTTCAGAAACACCTCCTCCATGCTTGAGGGTGATGAACTTGCTGCTTTCCTGACGAGGAACAGCGTGCTGGCTGAGGAACTGGAGAAGCTATCATCGGAGCAACGCCTGCAGAGGCTGAGGAACGATATACTGATCGTGTCGGAGTGGATATCCTCTCAGCACTCGCATGAACTCGACCTGACTCTGCTCAGGAAGGAACTGGGGCTGTCATCGCTGAGTCTGGTGCCACAGAATGGGATCGGAGAGGAGAGGGTCTCCGCGAAGCCGGACCTCTTCGCATCCGGAAGCGATCTGACATCTTTGAGAATGCTCGCACCCCTGATAGCAGCTGTAGCAGGTGCTGGACCTGCAACATTGCCGGAGAGCGATGCGGATGGAGATCTCTTCGAGGAGATGATCGGGCGGTCCCAGTCCATGCTGGACCTGAAACGCAGGATGCTGCAAGTCTCTGGAATGCATGTACCTGTTCTCATTATCGGCAAGACGGGAACGGGGAAGGAGCTGGTTGCCAGGGGAGTTCACTCGAAAAGCCACCGGTCAGACGGTCCGTTCATAGCAGTTGACTGCGGTGCGATCGCGGAGAGTCTGCTCGAATCTGAACTCTTCGGCGCCCTGAGGGGAGCATATACAGGAAGTAGCAGCGACAGGCAGGGTCTTATGGAGGCTGCCAATGGGGGAACACTATTCCTGGACGAGATAGGGAACCTCCCGGCATCACTGCAGGTGAAACTTCTCAGGGCGCTGGAGACGGGAAGGATCAGGAGACTCGGCGATACTGTCGAAAGAACACTGGATTTCAGACTGATCTGCGCCACTAATGCCGACCTTCTGAGTGATTCGACGTCAGGGGAATTCAGATCTGACCTTTACTATCGAATTGCAGTCATGATACTAAGGCTTCCATCTCTGGCGGAAAGGGCCGAGGACATCCCTCTCCTCGTCGATCACTTCGCTGGGCTTACAGCACCCGATGACGTAAAACCTGTCTTCTCCAGAGATGCATTGAGAACCCTTGCAGGATACTCCTGGCCGGGCAACATCCGTGAGCTTCGCAATGTCGTACAGCGTGCGGTGCTCTTCGCCTCCGGGGATATCGTCGGAAGGGATGATATACATTTCGAGGGATTGACCCTTGATCCCGAGGACAGGATAGAATCCCTTGAAGACTGTATCATCACCCATGTTGGAAGAACAGTGAAAGCATGTAAGGGTAATCGCAGTGAGTCTGCGAGGCTGCTTGGCTGTGATCCGAAGACTGTCAGGAAATACCTTGCTCTCGGAGAGCAGGAAGAAGGCAGTGATCAGGTCTGATTCCAGCTTAAGTGACTGCTATTGCTGGATCGTGATCAGAAGAGTGTAATCTCCCTCTCCACCATCTGTCGAATAGATCCTGACCTCATAAACTCCAGCAGCGGCAATAGTGTATCTGAGCATGTCGTCTTCGGAATACGCGGAGTCCCACTCGGCCAGAACAGCTCCGGTGGATACTTCGATGAGCTTCAGCATCGGTGAAAAGGTTTCAGCGGTCACCGCGAGATGCACCTCATTGAAGGCTCCTGCCTTGAAAAGGAATGGATCAAAAATGAGATCACTGTGATCGGGATCCCGCTGGTCCGAGCCTTCGAGAGTCCCCGTTTCCTCGATCACTGCATTAGAGACCCTATCTACATCGCGTTCACCCTCCCCCCTGCCGCAGGATACTGTGACCAGAGATATCAGCAGCGCAGTCGCAACTCTCAATGCTGATCTGTCGAACATCGCATACTCCTTCCTCTCAGCGCAGTCTGACAAATCTCCTGGAGGTCATTCTCCCGCATGACCTGAGAACGAGAAAATACACACCCGGAGGAACATGACTCCCCTCTGCATCCCAGATGAACCTGTCTCCATCAGGGGGCAGTTCACCGAAGTTCTCAATAAGCCTTCCTGACAAATCGAAAATGAATCCCTCAACTGGCGGGTCCATTGCCTCGTATTCAAACTCCAGCGGACCGCTGGAAGGATTAGGCCATAGCGCAGTGATCGAAAGCCATGAACCGAAGGCAAACCACTCCGGATTCCGCTGCCCCGGAGTTCCCGGAGGATCAATGGCCTGCCAGCTGGATGGGTCTCCGTGGGGAAGCCAAGGTGAGAGCAGACTTAGGATTTTGTCCCTGCTTTCGGGCCAGGGCGACTGCACCTCATAGGCTAGAGTATGGAATCTCCTCCCGGAACGATCATAGAGCGTGATGATATCACCGTCATTTGAGAGACCGAAACCCAGACCCTCAATCACATTATCGACCCAGGGATAAACCAGCCTGAAACGGTCGATATCCCTGCATATCACTAGAAATCCATCAGGAGCGATGTGAGCTCGCTCCCATGGGATCATCGAACGGTTGCCATCCTGATCACCCAGTACGAATCCACCAACATCTATCATTTCAATGGAAGGATTGTACAGCTCGATCCAGTCCCCCGAGAGGAAGGCTCCCCCACCGGAATGCCACAGCTCGCTGATCTGGAGGTCAGGGGGGGCAAGAACTGCTGAATCAGCATCCGGCACGGTCAGCTGAAGCACCTCCTTCCAGCCCGGGTCAAGCAGACGCAGCGTGCTCCCGGATATGATCGGGGCGGAGCAGTTGCCTGCAAATACTTTCCAGGGCCATTGGACTTGAGCAGACTGGAAATCATTTGTCAGCAGCAGAGTGTCCCCCGGAGGAATAATGGTGTGCTCAGCGAGAAATATCCTGCTGACTGGCTCCCCGAACTCCAGTACGCAGAGTGACAGGTCGAGAAGATCGGCTCCGCCATTGATAAGCGGCATTGTCCACAGATCGGGACCGAAGTGGATGGGACTTCCAAGCTCCAGTTCATCTGTCCCGAACGGCGCCTCAAGCCTTATTGAAGCAGGGTGAGTATTCAACCAGTAATCGTGACTGTAGATCATGTATCCGTAATCCGGGAAGAAATGGAAATATGGAGGCTGCTCGCTACCCTCGGTTGCCGGGGACCTCGTCCTGAAGGCGAAGTAGACCGCATATGTATCCTCCTGAACAGGGAAACTCCCACACCACTCGGTTCCCGATGAACCCGGCACTTCATCGAGATGGACCTCCCACAGATCCTCCCTGTCCATCGTGGCGAAAGGCCAGCATTCAAGGGCTCGGCCATCTGTCCAGGCTCTGATATGCACAGTGTCATCCTCCGGACTCAGATGAACAGGATCGATCACAATTGAGCAGACCGGGACCGGTTCGTAGAGCCCTATCATCTCATCCCCGATGAACTCAGCCCGATTCATCAGGAAATCCCGCAGCTCATGATAGGCCTGATCGAATTGCTCGTTCGTTCCCTGCTTCATGGAGTCACGGTAGACATCCTCCCTTATCTCTAAATAGATCGAATCGGCTGCGGCAAGCAGATCGTCTGACATCAGCCGGGAGATATCCAGTAGGTTCCGGTCGAACTCACTTCTGTACTGGTCATTCTGAAGGAGACGGCAATAGAGCGATGTACGCTGAAGATGCAGAAGTGACGTGCACAATGCCAGCTCCGGATTGTAGAAACCTCCCCACTCGCTCCCGAAACTGCTGTCTCTGTCCCACGGGAAAATGCTCCACTTTCCGTCAGCTCCCCTGTGAATGTAGAAGTTCATCGAACCGCCATCATTATCCACTATCCCGATGACCACGGCATAATAGGCGAGGAACATCCCGATATCGATTTCAGGGCTACCGTCTGACAGGACAGCATCAATGAGCCTCCTGAGCTCCGGCAGATAGATATCGCTGTCAGACATGGGTCTATAGCCGAAAGTCTGCGAGATCCCTGTCGGGAGCCAGGCGAATCTCGCCGCATGATCGGTCGCCTTGAAGAGGGGACCATCTGAGTAGCCGTTGCGCTGCAGGAAATCAGAGTCAATCCTCTCTATATCGAGGTAGACTCCCCAGTATTCACCATTCACATAGAGAACCGAATGCCTCGTAAGCGGGGCCGGATACCCCAGCAGTCTTGTTGTAAGCATTCCCAGCCCATTTCTCATCTGGCTCAGGTCGCGGTACTGGGCATTCAGATTAAGGCGGGTTCGCCCCAGGATCGACTGATCATCCAGATTGATCGCCAGGCTCTTCTTCGGAAACTCAGGCGAAGTATTCCCTCGGATCTTGACTATGCAGTCGGACTCGCCGGATGAGCAGGAAATGGTGGCCGGAAACCA
>JAOZQW010000388.1 GCA_029932015.1 Candidatus Fermentibacteraceae bacterium | reverse complement strand
TTACATAGTGAGTTTTGCGATCCTCTTCTTCAATCCGGGAATAAAAGCTGCCGCGCTCGCGATGGCTGTGTTCGGCCTCGGTGAAGCATTCAGAACCGGTACACACAAGGCCATGATACTGGAATACCTCAAGCGGACAGGGCAATCTGAATGGAAGGTGGATTACTACGGTGCCACAAGGGCGGCGTCTCAGCTGGGTTCCGCAGTCAATGCACTGCTTGCCGCGGCACTCGTGTTCTTCACAGGCAGCTTCAGGTACATCTTTCCGGCCGCGGCACTGCCGTGTATCCTGAATCTCATAAACCTTGCGACATATCCATCGTGGCTCAACGGAACCAATGATCCCACCGTGAGGGAGCGTCCTGGATTTATGGACGTATTCCGGCTCTTCACCTCCATATTCAGACTTCCACATGCCCGGAGGGCGATTGTGAACTCCGCTGTGTTCGATGGTCTCTTCAAGGTTATCAAGGAGTACCTTCAGCCAATCCTGCAGGCTCTGGCCCTCGGATTGCCGGTACTGCTTGCGATGGAGGTTGACAGCCGCACTGCGATAGTCGTCGGCCTCGTATACTTCCTGATTTATCTTGGAGCCAGCGTAGCCTCTCGCATGTCCGGACGCTTCAGCAGGAGGACATCCGGGATAGTATCAGCATCCAATATCACATGGATAGTAGGTTCCGGCCTGATAGTCGGGGCAGGACTGATGGCGGAGCTTGGGCTCTTTGCAGGTGCAGCCGGTCTCTTCCTTCTGCTCTTCAGCCTGCAGAACCTCAGGAGACCGATGTGCGTTGCATACATCAGTGAAACAGTCCCTGCCAGAGTGATGGCGTCTGGACTCTCCGTGGAATCCCTGGTAAAGATGCTGGTTATGACATTACTTGCGCCAATCTGCGGACTCGCGGCGGACAACCTCGGTATTGGACCAACGGTTGCCATAGTCGGAGCGCTGATGACACTTCTGTACATCCCGCTGAAACTCTGCGCTGTGTCCAGTAATAATCAGGCAGCGGAATAGATCTATTTTCTGTCGGGAGTTTCTTCGAGGAAGAACTCGATATCGTCTGCTCCAGCACCGATCTCACGCTTGAGAACCATTATCGAGCTGCCCAGGCAACCGCCGAGAGTAGCTACATACCATCCGGCTTTCTGCCTGTCCGCAATGATCTCAGAGACTTTACCCCGGAGACTCCAGAATATCTGAACGATCTCGTGCTCGTATTTCTTGCCGTTGTCGACCAGGACGAGTACGTTGCTTCCCGATATCTCACCGAGTGCCGCGACACTCCAACCCTCTTTCTCTCGTTTCTCAACAACCTTCTTCAGCGTTCCGGCGCTTTTCCAGGATGCCGGTATCATCATGTGTCTCAAATGACTGCCCTCCATGTTAAGCTGCCGGGGCGAGAAAAACCCCGATACTGGAATATTACAATTACCGGGGGTCAGAATAACCCCTGAACCGCCCGTTTCATCCGCGTCTCCGCACATCTCTCACATAGAGCTATCTTAATTGAACGAGTTCCTGGAGGCTACCTGATATAACCAAGGTCCCGCAGTGTTCTTTCCATGCTTTCCACGAATGGGACGAGATCAGGTATGCCGACAGGAGATGTCAGCCAGTAAAGCTCCAGTTCCTCCATGAGATCAGTTGATGGTGTACGCGGAGCATACTCCTTCGGGTCTTCAGACAGATCGTACTCCATGGCGATACCCTCTGATGGATTACCGATGATCTTCATCTCACCCGAAAGGACAGCACCGAGATCCACCGGTTCCCAGACCAGATTGCTCGATGGGATGACCCTGTCCTCTAGTGAGTGTTCTGCGAAGAGGTCCACTCCTGCTGCCAGCGGCGGGAGCTCAATATCGCATAGCGTCAGGATTGTGGGTAGGATATCGATCTGGGCTGCTGGAACATCGGTCGCTGCAGTTCCGTGATCGGTATAACCCGATATGATGAGCGGGACCTGGAGGAGTTCCTGGAACATCGTATGCCCGTGACCGACCTCGCCATGATCGAGGAATTCCTCACCATGATCTCCGATCACGATGACCACCGTCTCTGTCATGGCTCCCCTTTTGCGGAGTTCGGAGAGGAGGACTCCCACCTCATTATCAGTGAAGGCAAGCTCTCCGTCATAGAGATCTATCAGGTTAGCCAATCCTTCAGGATCCAGTACTGCGTTGCCCCTGTTCACTTCCATAACATCATCCCTGCCGCCCCATGAAGCATTGTAAG
>JAOZQW010000387.1 GCA_029932015.1 Candidatus Fermentibacteraceae bacterium | reverse complement strand
GGGGGAGCAAAGATGCTCCCCCTCACCAGAAGGTTCGTGACCTACTCCGGTATCGGAAGGCCGTCCATGAAGCTGTCGATCGAGGTCTTGACCTCGGTCATCTCTCCGTCAATCGTGTCAGTTAGAGCTGTGATCTCGGCCCTTGCATCGGTCAGCTCGGCCCTCAGAAGATCTATCTCAGCCCTTAATTCAGTGACTCCGGGCACCTCTGACTCGGACAATTCACCCAGTTTGGTCGAGACATCGTCCAGCACAGCCAGATCGGGAATGAGATCTCTCAGCCCCTCAGTAGAGGAGATTATCTCATCAAGCTGCACCTGCACGTCGGCAATGATATCCAGACCGGGGATCTCGATGTCAGGGAGATCGACATCGGGTATGGCCGGGGGATCAGGAACGCCGAATGCACCGGCAGTCGCAGCGAGTCCTAGCAGAAGAATCGTGCTTATCAGTTTCATGACTGCATCCTCTCAAGTGAATGGTTACCGGATGACACTATCACCTCCGGGTGTCAGTGTAAACCTGTGTATGAAAATGAGAGTCTCAGAATCGCATTCAATGCCCGATGTCGGTCATGAGAATGGAGATCAGAAAACAGGTAAAACTGATTCGATCAGAATATCTGGTAATCGACCAGTTCCTGCATGGCAGTTCGCCTGAACATGATCTGGTCATTCGAGGTCTCTGTAAATGACTTGACCGGTCCCACATCAGGGGCGTACCAGATCTCCCATAACAGATCCTCCGGACCCGGATAGTCATCTATTACTTCTCTGGTTGAGGTCATCCGAACGCAAATGCAGTTCTCGAAAGAGCCTGCAGGGAGTTCGAGAGTAATACCGGCTGAGACGATCTCCGCTCTTACAGCGACACTGCTGTCAGCTCTAGAGACGGTCTCCCACGATGTGCCTTCCTCAAGCGGGCTCTTAAGGTAGATCTCACCTTGAACATTGTCCATTTGATCGTAGATGGTCATTGAGGCCTCGGAGAGACTGATGTAGTAGCCGTAGGCTACGCCATGATCCTCCATAAGCCTGACCATCCATGAAAGGTGACCGTTTGTCTCGGAGTTCTCCTCGAACATCACTTCACTGTAACGGAGATCCCTCTGGGATTCGATTTCCATCCCACCAACGTATTCGTATATCTCCACCTCGTACTCCCACCAGTTGCCGACTGTGAGGGGCATATACTCTTCAACTCCGCTGCAGGAGCATAACAGTAGAAGTGCAGCTGAGATCGCGGCTAATACACTGATTTTAAGGGAAGAGTTCAAATGATGGCCCCTCTGGAAAATGCGGAGGAAAAGAGAATGGGGCGGCTGTGAAGCCGCCCCATTCAGCACGGAATAGTATCAGGTACTATCTGCGCTCGTTGGCGAAGTCGACCCTGATGTTCCTGCCGTCAAGCTCGGTCTCGTTCATCGCATCCAGGGCAGCGCGTGCGCTGTCCGGGCTGTCGAAGGTAACAAAACCGAAACCGCGGGAACGGCCAGTGTCACGGTCATGGATGACCTTGGCCTCTGTGACGTTGCCGAACTCGGCGAAAGCGTCATTGAGAGACTGGTCGGTGGTATCCCAGGAAAGGCCGCCAACGAATAACTTGCTACTCACAACTCACTCCTCTTCTGAGGGCATCTGCCCTCCGGACCCGGGTCCTTTTTTAACCCGGTGCTTCGGGGGATCCGAAGCGGATTCTCCGGCACACCGCCGGAATGCGTGACCAATATCGATCACGACTTAAAGATTACAATGTCGGATAGTTGGTGAACAGACTCTCGTATCGGAGAAGTAAGCTACCTCAACGCAACAACTGTAATCAACACCGGTAACATAGGGACTCTTACCCTGAGGTCAAGTCATAACAATCGGTTAGCTTCCTGCTTGCCAGTATGGATAACACAATCACCGGGAAAGCAGCCAGGTTTCTGCATCCTCCCTGGTTGAAAATGTCCTGGTCTCGTACCCTCCGTTCACACAGACTGTCTCGAAAAACCTCATGCCTTCATCCGAATCCTGTGCCTTCGGCAGTACGAGTGCGATCCTGCTTCTCCTGTCAAGAAGGAGTTTGTCCAGCATCCCTCTCACTGAGTAGAAATCGAACATGGAGAGATCAAGCTTCTCTCTCTTCGTTCCATCCACGAGGTATCTGAGAGTGGCCTTATCTACGCCAAGTGCATGTGCTTCTTTTACTTCCCCGATAAGATAGGGCTTCTTATTGACCAGATTCAAATCGAAGG
>JAOZQW010000386.1 GCA_029932015.1 Candidatus Fermentibacteraceae bacterium | reverse complement strand
CGATCCCCCACTCTGCCATGCTGCGGAGAGTCCGCGGATGGGCGGGAAGGAGGATGGTCAGATCCTGAAGAGCACTCAGCGCATCGAGGATGAACCGCAGTCTCTCCGCATCATCAACATTGGAGGGTCTGTGAAGCGTCACCAGGGCATATGGGGAATCAGGAGGTGTCAGGGAACCCGGCCTGTCACTGTCCATTGCGCAGGGAAGAAGCCTGAATAGCGTGTCGATCATGGGATTGCCCACCAGCCTGATGGCATTTCCAGGACGACCTTCGGCGATAAGATTGTCTCTTGCTTCAATACTGGTGATGAGCAGCAGATCGGCGATCTGGTCAGTCAGCACCCTGTTTATCTCCTCTGGCATCTCCCTGTCGAAACTGCGCAGTCCGGCTTCCACATGAACAACGGGTACCGAGTACCGCACTGCAACCAGGGCACAAGCAAGAGTAGAATTGACATCACCGACTACAATGAGCGCAGAAGGGGGCTCCTCAAGAAAGACCTTCTCGTACCTTTCCATTATCCGCGCAGTCTGAACGGTTATGCTCGCGGAACCGACTTCGAGATTAATGTCCGGGCGGGGAAGGTCCAGCTCCTCGAAGAAGCTTTGTGACATTGCATGGTCATAGTGCTGACCTGTATGGATGAGTCTGTATCCTGCTGCCTCACCGAGGTTCCTGATGATGGGATCCACCTTCATGAAGTTCGGTCTGGCTCCACAGATAATGTCGATCATGGCTGCTCCCCGCAGAGGACTCAGACGGAGTCCAGCTTGCCGGTCCTTCTGGCGTGGCGTCCCCCGTCGAATTCCTCCCTGAGGAAGGTCTCCGCAATCTCCCTCGCAATGTGGGTTCCGATGAGGCCACCGCCAAGAACCAGGACATTGGCGTCATTATGGTGCCTAGCGTAATGGGCCATTCTCGGGTAGAGACAGAGAGCGGCTCGTATTCCTTTGTGCCGGTTGGCCGCCATGCTCATGCCTATCCCGGTATTGCAGACCAGAACACCCCGTTCGGCCCTGCCGTCCAGCACTGCGGCGCAGAGACGATCTGCATAGTCGGGATAATCTACTGATTCGGCAGACATGGTCCCGAGATCCATGACAGAATGTCCCTGTTCCCTGAGCCAGTCCGCAAGATGTTCCTTGAGAGGGAGACCGGCGTGATCACTTGCAAGAGCGATGGGTGACATCATTCACCTGATTCGGCTTGGTATCCTGCTATCACGGCAGAGAGCACCAGTGAACAGAGCTTGGATTCAGCTGAATCAGCCCTCGAAGTAAGGACGACTGGATTCTTCGCCCCCATGATGACTGCCCCGAGCTCACCACCGGCCAGGAATATGAGAGTCTTGTAGAGTATGTTCGCTGATTCGATATTGGGAAGGAGAAGCAGGTCCGCGTCACCGGCTACTTCGCTCTCTATCCTCTTGATCTTCTTCGCTATCGGAGATACTGCCAGGTCCATCGCAAGAGGGGCGTCGAATACTATGCTGCCGAATTCCCCGTTATCGGCCATTTCCTGCATCCTGGCCGCTTCCATCGTACAGGGCATTTTGTCGTAGGGCAGTTCCTTTGCGCAGACATAGGTGGTCTTGGGATGCTCAACGCCGATAGCATGAGCTACGGTAATGGCGTTCTTGAGTATCTCCACCTTCTGCTTGAGATCTGGAGCAATGTTCATGGCCGCATCGGTGATGATGAGAAGTTTATCGTAATTTGGTATCTCAAAAGCCGCGACATGACTGAGAAGTCCCGAACCTCTGATGCCGCTATCCCGATCGAGGATCGCCTTCAGGAAGGCGCTTGTAGCGACAAGTCCTTTCATTATCACATCGGCATCACCGGAGCGAACCAGTTCCACTCCCCGAACCGAGGCTGTCTTGTCATCGTCGGCATTGATTATTTCAACACCATTGAGATCAAACCCGGCCTCTTCAGCGGCGCTCCTGATACCCTTCTCAGGACCTATCAGGACAGCCTCCGCCATATCCTGGCTCACAGCTGTACCGACCGCGGCAAGACTTTCCACTTCGTCGGCCCGAACTACAGCTACTCTCTTCGAGGGCAGCTCTCTTGCTTTGCTCTTAAGCTCCTCGAGACTCCTTGCTGGTTTCATTTTCGGCCCCCTGATCGTTGAATGGATAACTGGATTTGCATATCAAAACATACACTATGAATATACGCTTCAGACATCCCGCTCTGCAAGAAGAGCGACCTCTGATGGAGTTGACAAAGCAGTC
>JAOZQW010000385.1 GCA_029932015.1 Candidatus Fermentibacteraceae bacterium | reverse complement strand
TGCATTTATGACTCAATCCGAAAGGGACACGAGGCGATGAGGATTCTGATAGTCACTCGTGGCACGATACCCGGATGCTCCGGGGGTTGGACGACACCACTCGATCTGCTGCAGCCTGACCATGAGGTAGCATATGTGGCTGCCCTTGGACCTCCCGGGAACTACCATCTGGAGGATGTTCCGGTATTCGCGCTTTCCGGATGGCTCCGTTTTGAGAGGGAGTGGCCGTTCCTCAACATGATTCGACTCAAGCTTGCGGGAAGGGCATTCTCCCGTCACCTTCTCAATGCCCTGAGGGAATTCAAGCCGGATCTCACTCTCTGTCTTGATGAGTACTGTGCAAGACTCTGCATGGACCTCGGAGTACCATATGCGGTGAGAATGCACTCTAGACCAACCGAGCTTCATGGAAGAGAACTGGAGAGGGTCCTGCAGGGGGCTCTCTTCACCACGCTCAGTCCGAGTGTCGACATCCCGGGTTATGAAGTACTGAACCACGCAGTCGACCTCAAGAGATTTTTGTATCTGGAACATCCTTCAGCCAGGCGTGTGATAATGGTCAGCACTCTTAACCATATGAGGGATCCGGAGCTCTTTATAGAGGGCCTCAATCTCTCATGTCTGACCGGTACAATTGTTGGTGATGGAGTGCTCAGAGAGAGGGTTAGAACCGCGTGCGACAGAACGGGCGGCAAGGTCGAGTACATGGCACCAGTTACCAGGAACAAGCTTCCCGAGCTGCTTCAAGGCTATCAGATCGGAGTAGCGTGTCACCGTAAAGTCGATATCATCTATCAGATGAAAGTTAATGAGTACATGGCCTCGGGTATCTATCCACTAGTTATGCCATGGACCCATCTCGCCTCCGAAGCACCATCGCTCACGATGACATTCAAAACTCCGGAGGAACTTGCATCCAGGATCGACTGGCTGGCAAACCACTGGGATGAGACACTCGAGGTTCGCAGGAGGGGAAGAGAGTTCGTAGTAGGTAAATATGATATTCACGAACCGAGGATGAGATTCAAAGAAATACTCGATGAAACCTTTAACGAACATAATCTCAATCGGTCCTCCGGTTCCTGAACCTCTCGACTATGCTTCTGAGCTGCGTTGAAGCGAATGCTGAGAGAACTGCGAAGTAAGTCACTGCGCCGGCACAGGTGTAGATACCCATCTTCAATATTCTGGAGATCAGTCCGCTATCAGAGCTGAAGGGGAGGATCTCCCGCATCAGCAGAACGATCCCGATCACCGCAAGAGAAGCGCCAACAATACGGAATTGCTCTCTGACGAGTCCCCTGGTACCTATCCTGCCGATCTTTTTCCTGAGGAAGTGGACCATGAGAACCGTCTTAGATGTTGAAGCCAGCGTAGTGGCAAGTGCAAGACCGCCAATTCCCATAGAACCGATGAGGATGATGTTCAGGAGTACATTGACCAGCATTCCCCATATACTGAGCAGGACCGGTGTCATAGTGTCCTTCATGGCGTAGAAAACCCTTGCGATTATCATACCGAAGCCAAATTGGGCTATCCATGGAGCGTAGAAGGTCATTGCGTAACCGACGTATCTGGAATCCTCAATTGAGAACTCACCCCGCTGGAAGAGTATTGATACCAGCGGAATGGCAAGCACCGTGATGAAGGCGGCGGTGGGGACCAGCATGAAGGAAGTCCAGTTCAGGTTTGTAGTGATCTCGGTTCTGAGCAACTGCCTGTCTTTCCTGGCAGCAGCTTTCGAAAGAGAGACATTCGCCAGAGTGACAAGTGGCTGCATCATGATGGCCATGACCATTGTTTTGATTCTGTTGGCGTAATCTATGGCGGTGACTGAGCTTTCTCTAAGATAAGATGCCAGCAACTTGTCTACGATGGGAGCGAAATATCCCGCAAATGTGCCCACTGCCACAGGTATGGAGAGCCTGATGAACTGTATGAAATTCTCTTCTCTCGGATTGGGTGTGAAGGTGAACCTGTACCTGAGTCTGAAGGCGAAGGTCAGACTAAGGATGAAGGAGACTAATGCTCCTCCGACTACGGAGACCGGAAGCACTCTGATGTCGAGCATACCGGAGCAGGTGAGTACGATGATGTAGGCTGTGAGTATTTCGAAAAGCCTGATAATCGCTACTAATCCATAGCGTTTGTTGAATGCTAGAAAGGCATCCATTATCCCAGTTACGCCTGTGAGGAGTATCATCGGCGAGACTATCCGCAACATTGATGCTGAGAGGTTCAG
>JAOZQW010000384.1 GCA_029932015.1 Candidatus Fermentibacteraceae bacterium | reverse complement strand
GTCAGGGATTCGATACTCCAGTGGGGCGCGTTGGTGGATTCACTTGCCATTGTCGGGAATTCAGTTGTGGGAGAGCATTCGACAGTCGAGAAGCACGGCAAGCTCAACTCATCATTCCTCGGACCCGACAGCGTCCTTGGAGAGGGTGAGATCACTGCCTGTCTTGCCGGTCCGTTCACTGCCGCCCACCACCAGTCCCTTCTCATCGCAGCGCGGTGGCCGGAAGGGAGGGGTAATGTTGCCTATGGCGCCAATGTGGGAAGCAACCACACTTCCCGGATGCCTGATCAGGAGATCCGTCCAGGTGAGGGAATGTTCTTCGGACTCGGCTGTTCAGTTAAATTTCCATCCGACTTCTCGAATGCCCCTTACAGCATAATAGCCACTGGTGTAACAGCACTTCCCCAGAGAGTGGAAATGCCGTTCTCCCTCATCTGTGAACCATTCGCCAAGGCGGAAGGATATCCCTCCGCTTTCAACCAGATTGTACCTGCCTGGGTTCTCTCCGAGAATCTTTTTGCCGTCCTCCGAAATAGAGCCAAGTATCTGACCAGGGGCAGAGCGAAGATACGCATAGCCTCTTCCGATGTGTTCGGGACCGGCATCCTGAAAATGATGCAGGCCGCCCATGAGAAGCTCACTGCAGCAGGAGGGCGTGAATACTACACAGAAGCGCATATCCCTGGTCTGGGCAAGAATGTCCTGACTGAAGAGCATCGGCAGAAGGCGATCGAGAGCTATACCTTCCATCTGACCTTCAGGGCTCTGATGAAGCTGCTCGAACGCATGGATGCAGGTGAACTGCCTGAGACCCTTCTTACAGATGTGTCTGATGATCCCGACTGGGAATATGCCAGAACCTTCATCCATAAGGGACTTACCGGGAACTCAGTCCCCGAGCTTCTCACCCGTCTGAACGGGATGTGGGATAGAGTGCTCGAGGATGCACTCCGAAGCCGGGCAAAAGATTACGACCGCGGCGGACGCATTATTCCCGACTACAAGGATATGCACGGCTCTGTCGAAGATGACCCTTTCCTGAGTGAGCTTCGCTCAGAAAGGGACAGCATATCCGGCAGGATAACAGGACTCACCAGCCACTGAGCCTTTCCGCAGACTGGTCAGTTGACCTGGAGAGGTTGCATGCAGGTGCATGCTTCCATAGAGGGTAACTCAGGAGGTAGAATGAAACTCTCACTGCTTGTTCTTTCCGTGCTTGCTTTCGTCTCATTCGGTCAGTATTTCGAGATCACGAACGATACGGGTTATGACATCTATTATGTCTACATCAGCTACTCATCTGATGACGAGTGGGGCGGCGACTGGCTCGGCGAGGACATCTTCGCCGACGGCGAGACTTTCATTTTCGATATGGAGGACTACGACTGGGATCTGGAGCTCTTCGACATCCAGCTCGTGGACGTGGATGAGGATACTTACACATTCATGGCTGTGGACGCAGAGGAGTACGGTGCCCCCGACCTTGACGAGAACATCTTCATCGTAACGCTTGACGATCTCGATTAACTTCGGACCTATCTGATCCGTGAGAGGGCGGAGCCTTGGCTCCGCCCTCTCACGATAAGTGCCAGATCCAGAATCACTCCATTCCGATACTCGGGATTGTCAATTGCGATCACTGCCCATTGACCCGCTTGTTGACTTCATTTATTCCATTATTGAACAATCAACGGGAGGATGTCATGAGGAATTCAATCCCTGTAATGCTCATTTGCATGACTGTGTCTCTGGCCAGCGGTTCAATCTAGCTTGAATCCCCCGTATACTGCGGCTCTAAGTGGGGAATGCTTCAGTTACGATGATGGTTCATCTCATTGGCTCACCTGGAAAGGAGTGTATAGAGGTGTCTGGTTCGTTACAGACGACTCCTGCTCACCCGGTATGTTGATCGATAGGGACATAGTGGTCGCCTCACATAATACCGCGATCTTATCTGATCATGACCCGGATTATTGGTTCGAGCAATGCTGGTCGATAGTCAATACTGAGCTTTCCGAAGGTGGATGGCCTTCCCTCCTCGGTGACAACACTCCCAACACGGCCGACCACAGTTTTTACAGTGATGATTTCGAAGTCTGGCTGCCCTGGATAAAGACCGGAAGTATAGCGAGTGATTATTTTATCATGCTCTGGGCAGGATTTGGCTCTCTTGAAGCAGAGACCTGGGGTGGCATCAAGGGACTCTACAGATTGTAGCAGAGGGACGTAGCAGAGGGACGTAGGTAAGTTTGTC
>JAOZQW010000383.1 GCA_029932015.1 Candidatus Fermentibacteraceae bacterium | reverse complement strand
AGCGGGAGAGAATCCTCACCACTGGCGAGTACAAAACTCTGCGGGTCAAACCAGAACCCTCTTCTCCACAGCCAGGAATCTATGTTACCCTCACGGGGCATGCCGAGGCTGTCCCTGACGATCCGATCGAAGAGGGAATCCCGCTGCACGACCATATCCAGGTCGAGTTCAGTGCCGTCCAGAAGCCAGGTCCTGAATGCGGTATAAACGGATTCCCTGCCGGCAGCATTGATGAAGCGGATTCGGATCCTTCCCGATATCCAGCTTGCGCCTGCTGCGAGGAGATCGAGACGCCTCTCCTCGGTCAGCCCGGCCGATTCAAGGGCCGGAACCATATCAGAGGGGAGTCCCGCTATCCAGAACAGTGTATCCGGAATACTGTTTCTCTCCGTTTGAATGATTCCCTGAACAACGTACGAGCCCTCAGTTCCTCCGGCGGACCACGTCGAGTCTGCCTGGATGATGGAGAGTGTACTGCCGTCAGCTGTTTCCAGGAAAGTCATTGTCGGTGACTGGGCGGACCAGACTGCGGCAAAGGCGATCGGGAGTATGGTTATTAAACTCATGTTCGTTCTATCAATCCCTCCTCACTCATACTCAGAGTATCACCGGCTGCCACGATGATATGGTCCAGCAGTCTGAATCCCAGTGTCTTCCCGAGGTCACTTATGTTCCTTGTCAGCTCAATGTCTTCACTGCTGGCCTTCCTCACACCGCCGGGATGATTGTGGATGAGGATGACAGCTGTAGCTCCAGTGGCTATCACCTTCTCAACCAGGTTCCTCGGATGGACCTGTGATCTGTCCACCGTACCGTATTCAAGTGTGCATTCGGCGATCAGACGGTTGCGGGAGTCCAGGAGCAGAGCTACAAGGCTTTCCTTGCGGAGGGTACCCATACGAACACCCAGATACTCCTTTACCTTGACTGGACTGTCCATGACCTGGAGCAGCTTCGGTAGGCTCAGCGAGAGCGTGGTGATGGATGAGGTCAGATTTATGAGGATTGAAGCGGCATCACCGATGCCGCTCACCGTTCTCAGCATCGAAGGCGGCTGGCTGAGAACCGACTGCAGGGATCCGAACTCATCCAGAAGAGCATGGGCTATTCCTTTGACATCTCTCCTCGGGATGGCGTAAGTCAGCAGGAGCTCGAGGGCATCCCTTTCAGAGAATGCCCTGATCCCGCCCTTCTCGTATCTCTCCCTCAGACGCTTCCTGTGACCTTCCGCCGGATACTTCATTTCTGCAGATACACCGTTGTGGAGGGGAATGCGAAATCAAGTTCGAGGCCGTAGACTATTCGCATTATCCTGAGATTGATATCCTCCCTCAGATGGAGCCACTCATTGTAGTCCGTAGTCATTACGAAGTAGCGCATATCCACATCCAGCGATGAATCACCGAACGCGGTGAAATTCACATACACCGCATCATCCCACACTTTGTCGTATTCCGCAAGCATCTTCCGCAGACCGGCAAGAAGGCTCTCCATCGCATCCGGCGTTGTATCGTAGGTCACACCAATAGTGGTGGCAACCCTTCTCATCGGTCGCTTGGAGAAGTTGTTGATGTTCGAGTCCATTATTTCCTTGTTGGGTATGGTCACCAGGGTCTTGTCCACTGTCCGTATGCGTGTGGAGCGGATGCCAATCTCCTCAACCGTTCCCGAGATCCCGTTCACCTCGATGAAATCGTCCACCATGAAGGGCTTGTCGAGGAAGATCACAATTGAGGCGAAGATACCCGATATCGAGTCCTGTGCCGCAAGAGCCATCGCGAGTCCGCCAATACCCATTCCGGCAAGCACACCACTGACTGGATATCCATTAGACTGCATATAGAAGATCACTCCCATGAGCACGACGATGAACTTGGCGAGCTTGCTCAATATGGGGATGAGCTGATCATCCATCCGGGATTCCGTGCCCTCCGCGACCTCTGCCATCCGTTCGCCAACAGCATCTATTGTCCTCATCAGAAGCCAGAGAACATCCACGGTTATGAGGAAGAGGAATATCCTGTTGACCCATAAGGCAACATCCGCAGGCAGGGAGTGGATACGGATGGCGACGAGAAGCCCAAGAAGCATGATCATTATCCTCAGAGGTCGCTTGAGGTCTCTCGATAGTGTGGAGAGGAAACCGTCGTGCTTATCCCCCTTCCTTCGAAGCACGCCCGTGAGGAGTCTCCTGATGAGGACTGCCGCGAGCAGGAGGAGGAGTGAGACGCCTATCTTCCCGACGGGAACACCGCCGGCAGA
>JAOZQW010000087.1 GCA_029932015.1 Candidatus Fermentibacteraceae bacterium | reverse complement strand
AACGCTTTCTCATCTCCCACCTGGGATATCGTATGCTGAGAAGGTCCTGAAGTGCTTCGCATGCCGCCCCCATCGCGGTCTGAGGGCTGCCCCAGTTCTCAGAAAGAGCCTGCAGGCCCTCTACAAGGGAGGTTGGCACCTTGGGATGCCCTATAAGAATTTCAATGACGGACGAAGCGGAGCCACCGGCATTCCGTGCGATGGCAGCAGTAAGATCAGTTCCGGTCTTCTCTCCTATACCAGGCCAGAGAGTCAGGTAGCGCATCCAGGCTATCTCATCGACCAGACTTGCGACACAGCGTATCATGCAGAGGACATCCTTCACATGCGCGGCATGAAAAAGCTGAGTCCCGCCAATGTATCTGTAGGGCACTTTCTTCTCGATCATGGCTGCCTCGGTCGCTCTTGCGGAGTACCCGGTCCTTGCTATCACCATGTGGTCCGACCATTTCGAACCAGCGTCCTTCCTCTCGATGATATCACTAACTATCCATCCAGCCTCTTCAAGATCACTGTCGAAATCAATGATGACCGGCTTTGGACCGTTTCCTCTCGTCGATTCCAGTATTCTTCCGTATTCAAGACCTGATTCTGATAGAAGCCAGTTGGCGAGATCCAGTATTTCCTGACGGGAACGATAATTGCGCTCGAGCTTGAGTACTTCTGCACCTGGGATCATCGCGGTGAAGTTGTGGATATTCCTGAAATCAGCTCCCCTGAATGCATAGATGCTCTGAGCGTCATCACCCACGCAGAAGAGCTTCGCAGGATCCCTGAGCCCCTCCAGTATTAGCATTTGCAGGGGATTTGTATCCTGCATCTCGTCCACAAGCACATGATCGTACTGCTTCCTGAGACGTTCCCGCACATTCCGTTCAGTGTGTAGTTTCAGCGCGAAGATGTGAAGAATGTCATCAAAATCCAGATAGTTGCCGGCTTTCTTTCTAGTGGTGTAGTCCTTCATGCATGCTAGAACTCTCTCAATAACCTCTTCATCGAAGGGCGAGAAACGCTCAATATACTGATCTGGAGTGATATTGGTATTTCGGGCGTATGAGTGAACCTGAATCAGTTCACCGGCTTTGGGGAACCTCTCCCCTTTCTTCCTGTAGGCAGCCCGGACCATGCGCATTATCTGCAGCTGATCGTCCCTGTCGATAACCGTCCAGTTCTCTACACCGAAAGCTCCGGGCATACTCCGCATCCTGGCGAGACAGAAATGATGAAATGTACCCGCAGGAACTGAATCTGAAACGGGGCCGGATGAAGACTTCATCCGGGCTTTCATCTCCCTGGAGGCTCTCCTTGTAAATGTGAGGAGCAGTATCCTGGCTGGATCGAAACCAAGCCGAAGAAGGTGAACCGCTCTTTCAACGATCACCCTTGTTTTTCCCGTGCCGGCACCCGCAAGCACCAGCAGATGTCCACCATCATGCTCAACGGCGGCTCTCTGACTGCTGTTCAGTTCCATTTCGGGTGATCTCCGCCTGTCATACAGGGGTCAGATGTTCAGGACTGGGATATTCTGATCTCCAGGGCTAGATGAGTGCTCCAAGCCAGCTCGAGAAATCATCAGTGTAGCCCTCCGGTATGAACTCGCCTGTCTTCGGGATCTGCCTGTAAGTCCCGCTGTAGTCACCGCGTTCGATTCTTTCCAACATCTCGACCAGACGATCAACATCCTCGGTTGTTGAATAGCATCCAAAGCTCATCCGCACCATTCCAGGCATGGCGGATTTGTCCCCGGCAAGAAATTGCGAGCGCCATTTCTCAATTGCCTCGGGGGGAAGCTGCAGCAGGTCTACAACGTATGGGTGAGCGCAGAAGCATCCGTTTCTGACTCCAATGCCACCTTCGTAGCCGGCGATCGCCGCCATCAGGGCATGATCCGTCCCGATAAGATTAAAGGGTATGACACCGACCTTCTCATGTGCTCTAGCGGGATCGGTCTCCCCGTAAATTTTGATATAAGGCATTGAACCCAGCTTCTCAAGGGCATATGCCGTAAGGATCCTCTCATGCTCTGCGATGCAGTCCATACCCTTATTCATCAGTGTCTTCGCAGCTACCGCCATGGCTATGGCACCCATAACATTAGGGCTTCCAGCCTCATCCCTGTCAGGCAGCTCTGCCCAATGAACTTCGTCGGGTGTAACAACATGAACGGTCCCTCCACCGCTGTAATCAGGGCCGCCTTCGAGAAAGAAGGACCTCGGACCTATAAGAGCACCGGTGCCATAGGGTGCATACATCTTGTGACCGGCGAGAGCGATAAAGTCGAGATGTTCGGAATCGTCGTCCGGCTTCATATCTATCTGACGGTGTGGAGCGAGCTGAGCAGCATCGATAAGTATCCTGGTCCCTGCCTCATGAGCCTTCCTGGCAAGTCTGTGGATCGGCTGTATGAAACCAGTTACATTCGAGGCCCCGGTTACCGCTACAAGCCCCACCCTGCCATGATTCTCTTCAAGGAGCTGATCGAAGTGATCTTCATCGAGTCTGCCGTCAGGAGTCGCTTTGACATGCAGAGTTCTGAAGTGATCCCTCCATGGGAGATCGTTCGAATGGTGTTCGAGTCTGGTGGTGATAATGACATGCCCATCAGGGATGGACAGCCGATGAGAGAGTTTGTTGATGGCCTCGGTGGCATTTTTCACGAATATGACAGTATTTGTGCGGATATTCGCACCGACGAACTCAGCGATGATATCGTGCGCCCTGTCGTATGCCTCCGTGCAGAGCCTGGACTTGAATCCGGTACCCCTATGAACGCTGGAGTAGTAGGAAGCCATCTCGTTGAGAGTTTTGACAACCTGAACCATGGGAGGTGTACTTGCAGCGTTATCAAGGTTGACATACCTGACAAGACTTCCGTCGATAAGAGGTACTTGCCTGTCCAGGCCGTAGATACAGTCTCGCATAGTATTATCCCCCATTTGTCTCAGAAAATCTGCTGGATATTCAAGTTGTCAGATCGAATATATGGAGGTCTGGTCAGCGCAGATATCCCACCTCGACCGTGTTCTCCACTATTGAGATACATTAATTCTTAGGAGTCTTGCAGACCCGGATTCGCTTACCCACAGAAAGCCCTCGTCATCAACAGCAACTCCGGCTGGCGATTGAACGAGAGAAGGATCAATGTAACTCACCTGTCTACTGGAGCTGTCGTATCCCCGGAGGGGCATATCAGCGTTCTGGCTTGCTGTCCAGATAATGCCGTCAGAACCTCCGGCAATATCCAGCGTTCTACTGCCGCTTCCAAAAGCGGTTGAGGATGTTCTCCCCTGTATCCCCGGAAGCGAATATCTGAATATTCTGTTCTGCGCTCTGGACGAGATGTAGATGTGGTCCCCATCTGCATACAGTCCCGTCACCGACGAGACAGGATTTCCTCAACCACCGCAGAGGTTTACCGAACCCAGATACTCTCCTGAACGAGAGTAACGGTATACATAGCCGTTCGATGATCCGTTCCAGAGTCCGACAAGGATCATGCGATGTTCGGTGCTGTATGCCAGTCCGGTGAGGTTGAGTGATCTCTCGTGACTGACAGGAAAAGAAAGTTGGATTTCTCCCGTATCGGTATCAATTGCATAAACCCTGTCGCTATCATCATCCAGCGTCCAGAGGAGACCGTTGCCCCAGGCCAGACCCGTGATGCCGATCCCGGGAGCCTCAAGCTCTCGATCGAGTACCCCAATGCCAGCATCCGAAGTTCCAGATGACCCCAGGCATCCGGCAGAAGCCATGATCGTCAGCAACGCCAGTATACGGATCGCTATGAGTACCTCTCTGTTGCTGAACATTTGCACGGAGCCACCTCATTCATACGAGTTAAACGAATATACTCCGGCGGGGTTTAATGGTCAGGGAGCTGTTGGCCTGATGCCGCCAGAGCATATATTCCAATCTCAAGTGATGGCATCTGAGATGTCCTTTGAAGCAACGGAAGGCTCACAATGGATCTTTCCGATTTCATCGGGATGAAACTGACAGTTGAGAAGAAGGTCACAGAGGCAATGACAGCCTCACACGTTGGCTCTGGCGGTGTGGATGTGCTTGCAACACCTATAATGATCCTCCTGTTCGAGCAGACAGCAAGGGATTCCGTGCAGGACAGTCTTCCTGACGGCTGTACGACAGTAGGAGTGAAGGTCGATATAGAACACGTTTCAGCAACTCCTCTGGATGAGCGGGTGACTGTCACGACCGAAGTCATATCAGTAGAGGGTCACCTCATCACCTACTCTGTTGAGGCGTTCGATGAGCATTCGCGAATAGGTGGAGGTACCCATCAGAGATATGCTGTCACTCTTGAACGATTCATGAAGCGCCTGGCTTCCAGAAAAAGATCCTGAAGGGACATGGTTATGGCAAAGGATATCAGGAAGAGAATTGACGTCCCGATTGAAGACAAATGGGACGTTGAGAGTGTGTATGCTTCCGACGAGGAATGGGAGAGGGATCTCGAATCAACAGCCACATTCGCGACAGATTCAGCGAAATGGGCCGGTACCCTCAGTGAATCCCCTCAGGTTCTACTCGGAGTTATCGAAGGATTGCTTTCACAGAACCGTAGGCTCGGAAAGCTATTCGTTTACGCCAGCATGAGACAGGATGAGGATCTCGGAAATTCAACCTATGGTGATATGTACAGCAGGATAGCAAGCCGTCACAATGAAGTGAATACGGCTCATTCCTTCTTCACACCAGAGCTTCTTGCGATTCCGAGTGAGACTATGGATTTATGGCTGAAGGATCCAATCCTGAAACCTTACCACAGATGGCTTGTAGATATCCTCCGTTACCACCCGCACACCCTCTCGGGCAATGAGGAGAAACTCCTCTCGATGAGCCGCGAGGTCACCCGTGGATTCATTGGTGCCTTCGGCAAGCTCAATAACGTCGATCGTCCGGCAAGACTCCCCTCAATCACCGATCACGAAGGTGATACTGTCCAGCTCACTAACGGGAACTTCATCTCACTTCTGCAGAAGAGGGACAGGCGGGTTCGCAAGGATACATTCGATGGTTATTACGCTGAGCTGACAGGGAACATTCCAACGCTTGCCGCTCTTCTCGAGGGCCAGATCCGTACTGATATCTTCTACGCTAGGGCGCGCAACTACCCTTCAGCACTTGAGGCGTCCCTCTTCCATGATGAGGTGGGGCTGGATGTCTATGAGGCCCTGATATCCTCCGCACACAGGAATCAGCCTGCCCTGACTGATTACTACCATCTCAGAAAGCGGATCCTCAAACTTGATACGATGCATTTCTATGATTCGAATGTACCGGCGGTACCGGAGGCCAAAGGGAGCTACACCTGGGACGAGGCAGTCAGTCTTACCCTTGAAGCTGTCCAGCCTCTCGGCGATGAGTATGTACGTCTGCTGAGTGAGGGATTCAGAGACAGGTGGGCCGACAGATATGAGAACGTCGGCAAGAGATCAGGCGCTTACTCTGATGGTAACTACGATACACCACCGTTCATTCTCCACAACTTCAGCGGGACCCTGGGCAGTGTTTTTACCCTTGCACATGAGGCTGGTCACTCCATGCACTCGCTCCTGTCGCGAAATGCACAGCCCTATCACATGTCAAGTTACAGGATACTTGTTGCGGAGGTGGCCTCAACCACGAATGAGATGCTTCTGGTTGACCTGCTTATGAAGAGACTGGAAGATCCAATGGAAAAGGCTTACCTCCTCGACTATCTGATAAGCAAGTTCAAGGGCACACTCTACAGACAAACAATGTTCGCTGAATTCGAGAAGCTCGTGCACGAGCGCGTGGAATCCGGTCAGTCACTTACGAAAGACTGGCTCAATGAAACGTACTACGGACTTGTCAGGCAATACCATGGTGACAGCTTCGCCTACGACGCCGAGGATGAGCCCATCGCCCTGGAATGGGCGAGGGTACCCCACTTCTACTACAACTTCTATGTCTACAAATATGCTACAGGCCTGGCTTCCGCTGTGGACATTTCCAGCAGGATACTGAAGGGTGCATCCGGGACAGTCGAGGACTATCTTGATTTCCTCAGAGGTGGATCTTCGAAGCCTCCCCTGGAGCTGCTCAAGGGAACCGGTGTCGACCTGACTACACCGGCACCTGTGGATTCGGCGCTCAAACTCATGGCTCAGTCGGTGAAAGACCTGTCGGATCTGGTGTAAATCTCATAAATCTCAGGCCGGGCCTCAATTCTTCAATAATCGAAGAAATGAGGCCCGGCCTCATTTCTTCATATATGCTGTGCTCTGATCCAGCATTCCAAGAGAATCAAGCTTCTTCCGGAGTTCCTCAATTACTCCTGTGCTGTTCTCGAGTACTTCCCGGCTCTTCGAGAAATCCAGTATGTCGATATCCCCAATTCGCGGCTGGAGCAGGATGTCAGGCTTAGAGAGTTCGAGTTTCCGGCTGAGAGCGGATGCAGCCATGATATCCAGCGCACCAAGAATGGCATCGATAGATGATGGTATCCTATGTTTGCCAGGCTCCCTTTCTCCGCTCACATCCACAGCGATCACCACATCTGCCCTTCCTGAGAGCAGGTCATACGGCAGGTTGTTGACAACTCCCCCGTCCACCAGCACCATATTATCGACCACCACAGGAGTGAATACTCCGGGTACGGCCATACTCGCCCTGACCGCAGGCATCACGGGTCCCCTATCAAAGACAACCTGACTGGAGTTCCAGTAGTCAGTGGCAACGACCGAAAGGGGGATTTCCAGATCTATGAAAGTGGATTCAGATATACCATTCAAAAGTGTGCCAAGCAGTCTGTCAACATTGAGCAGACCTCCCCTATGAAGTTCAGGGAGAAGCGAAGTAACCCATTTCAGTATCCCACCGGTCTTGTCGAGTACACCTTTGAGTCCGTCACTCGGATGGATGGTATGTTCTTCAATGAGGTGTCTGATAGCGCTACCTGACCTGCCGGATGCGTAAAGGGCTCCAATAATGGCACCAATACTCGTCCCGACGATGACAGCTGGTTTAAGGTCATGCTCATCCAGCAGTTCGAGTACAGGTATATGAGCAAGGCCTCTGACCCCGCCGCCACCAAGAGCAAGACCGATACTCTTTCTTTTCCAAGTCATGAATTGTCCTCCATCGGTACTCCCCACTCGCGACTAGAGATCAGTAATGAGTCCGTACTCAGTGATGAGATCACCCACTCTTTGAGCCACAATGTGATTTCCAAATGAATTCAGATGAATCAGATCGAGCGCAAAATAGTCGAGTTCTTCAACATCCAGCTCTCTGTAGATATCGCCCATGTTTATGAAATAGAAACTCTTTCTCTTCTCGCATTGAAGGAATATCTCATAGTTGTCAGCATCTTCGTTGGGATTCCTTGGACTACTCTGGTTCAGCATTCTGCTCTGTAATCTAATCCCCACAGTATCTGACGCAGACCATCGCTCGCCAGAACAGGATCGAACTTCCTTTTTTCAAGGAACTGGGGCAGGAAGTTCCGGGCCCTTTCAACGGGTCCCGCTACAAGCTGCGGGAAGAAACTTATGAAGGCGAAGAAGGCGATGGGATCATCAACATGCTTCGTTTTTCCGCGGTAGATGTCTATCGTATAGCTCAGCGTCTGGAAGGTGTAGAAGCTGATACCGACGGGCAGTATGATCTGCAGCGTGTGTGAGCCGGGATACATACCGAGTGCATTCATAAGGTCCTGTGCAGAACTCACGAAGAAATTGTAATATTTGAAGAATCCGAGCAGTCCGAGGTTCACGAGAAGACTTACCGCGAGCAGATCCTTCCGCTTCCTCCCGTCATCGGTTCGTGAGAGGGCGGCTCCGATTAGATAGTCACACAGGGAACTTACGAAGATCAGAAGCAGGAATCGAACATCCCACCAGCCGTAAAACACGTAGCTCGCCAGCAGCAGAAAGGCGTTCTGCAGCTTGAGCGAACTCTTCTGCAGCCCCCAGTAGAGTATGAAGACAATTGGAAGAAATACGGCGAAGGCTATCGAGTTGAAGAGCAAGGATAACCTCCCGCTTCAGATAAATATGCAGGCGGTGTGTGGAGTTGCATCCTCAACTTCATCACAGGCACTAGCCCCCTCTTGATAATACTCCTATACAGAGCCTGTATTAATTGCCCTCGCGGGTGCGCTCGCAAGAACCAGTACTTCGAATCCTGTAGTTGTGATGCCATAAGGGGGATATGGACTCAAATCACTTGAATACTATGCAGATTAGCTTCATAAGTGACAAGTCCAGTATCTATCCTTACGTCGGATATGAAGGCACGAAAGGATGTGATTCTAGTCTTCTCAGCGTATTACCGAACGAAGGCATGAAGCATCGGGGCTATTTCATTCCTCAGTTCTCTCGACTACAATGGTACACTCTGTCACCAGTGCCGCAAGCGCCCCGAGAGCTGCCCAGACCGGGAGGATAAGTGCTCCGACAACCCCAAATGTGAGTGGGT
>JAOZQW010000086.1:1873-8508 GCA_029932015.1 Candidatus Fermentibacteraceae bacterium | reverse complement strand
GTGTCCCCCATTGCCTGTATAGGCGAAGGTTCGTGCTGGAGGGTTTTACAGTGCGGACCAGAGCCCCAGGTCCGCTGGAAGACAGTCGAGTGCCTCCTCGTTGATATCCAGACCATGGATCTCTTCGAGCTGCTGCATCCAGAGTAGGGTAGCCTCCTCCTCGAGTCTGCCGCGAGCAGCCATCTCCATGTCATATCGGATATCTTCCAGCATGGCCGGTCTGGCAGGGACGATCTCGACAAGTCTGCACAGGAGATAGCCTGTGTTTTCGTCGATGATCAGAGGGTCGACCCAGCTGGGGTCATCGGGGCTGATCTGGAAGAGCTGCTCACCATAGCCTCCAGGGACTTCAGCGATCCTGAGCGGGTGGGTGACCTGCGGATCTGCTTGTCCTGCACTGAGGCGGGAGTAGCTCTCAAGACCTGAAATGAATTCTTCAAGAGCAGCAACGCTCAGTGCTTCCTTGTACTCCAGCAGCCGATCCTGAGGAAGGAGAGCCATCCTGAAAATCCTCATCTCCTCCACGGTCGGGACCTCGCTCAGGCTGCTGAACTGCTCCTGGATGTCGTCCTCGGTGACTGAAACTGAAGAGGACACGATGTTTTCATAGATACTTTCGGAAGCCAGCTCGAACAGATATGCGTCAGCCTCATCAGCAAGGGAGTCGATAAGGCCGGGAGCATCTGTTTCGAAGAGGTCTAGAAGAACAGAGTGAGTGACAAGATTCTCGAAGAAGTAATCCTGCCATTCCTGCGATGAGGGTTGTGTGAACATCCTGGAGGAGAGGTAGTCAGTGAAATCCACCATATCCTGCGCGGTCCAGTCTCCCAGATCCGAATGGAGTACGATCTCATCTGCCTGAAGCTCCGCTTCATCCGCGTAGTACGCCAGAAGTCCCGCTGCTGCAGCCGAGTCGATGACGACACTATGATCCTCTATAACCGTATCCTGTATATTGTTGAGCCAGCGTCTGCTCCGTCCCTGCGCCAATCTGGAAGCGGCAAAACCCCTGCTCGCTACTGTATCAGCCAGTGTCTCTGCCACGAGAGCGGAGTCTGTGATGACTGTTGAGTCGAGTCTTACCGGGGAACCCGACATATCAAGCCCCGTGTCACCGGTCTCCATTGTATCCAGCATCAACGCCAGGTCAAAGGGGAGTTCCGGGAGATGGTCCGGTCCGAAACCTTCTTCCTCTGGTGTACCTGGATTGGTCGTGTACCAGACGGTCTTGCCCAGGTGCTCTACATAGAAATCGATATCCTCTTCGAGCACCTCTGATGCGAACTTATCTGTGTAGTACTGATATGCTCTCTCTATTGTCAGATATCTGAGCCAGGCATCCCTCCGCGCATTCAGTACCGTGTTTGAAAGGTATCCATTCGCAGTGAGTTCCTGTTCAAGGATATACCTCCTCGCCACGGCCACCACGAACTCTCCAACTGGATTGTCCTTGGAAGTGAAGAGATCTTTGTTCTCCTCGGTCATATCACTCCAGATCTGACCGATCTCCGCGACCGGGATCGTGTCCTCTCCTGCAACGACGAGCCAGGTTTCACCGGTCACCTCCCGGCTTGAGCAGCCAAAGGAGAGAATGACAGCAGCAATGGCGTAGATAACAGTGACGTTCAATCTATTCAAGAGAACCTCCATGATTTATTGCGTAAGCGCGGCTTATCCGGATCCAATTACCCCGGAAACGCTTTTCCCCCTGACTGACCGGTCCAGTGGTCCCTTCGGGGAACCACTTGCTTCACAGCACCGTATTCGGTCTGTACTCGCCAAAGACCTTCCTCAATACTCCGCATATCTCACCCAGCGTGGCGTAGGAGCGAACACAATCCATGATGGGCGGCATAAGATTGTCCGTACTCCCCGCCGATATCGCAAGGGAATCCAGCGCTGCTGTTACGGCCTCGGCATTCCGTTCCTCCCTGATCTCTGCAAGCTTCCTCATTTGAGAATCACCCACGGAGGAATCAACCTTGAGGAGCGAGCCTGGAGGGGGTTCGGATATCTTGTAGCTGTTTACACCTACAACGATACTTTCGCCGTTTTCGATATCCTTCTGGCTGCAGTAGGCTGCCTCCTGTATCTCATTCTGCGGGTATCCCTCCTCGATTGCGGTGACCATGCCGCCCATGGAGGCGATCTTCTGAAGGTAGCCATCCACCTTCCGCTCGATACTGTCGGTCAGGCTCTCCACATAGTAGCTGCCTGCCAGGGGATCGATCGTCCCGGTCACACCTGACTCGTTCGCTATTATCTGCTGCGTCCTGAGCGCGATCCTGACTGCGTCTTCAGTCGGAAGGGAGAGTGCTTCATCCCTGCTGTTGGTATGAAGGCTCTGAGTTCCACCGAGGACGGCTGCCAGCGTCTGGACCGCGACTCTCACGATGTTGTTATCAGGCTGCTGGGCGGTAAGAGTGGAACCCCCGGTCTGTGTATGGAACCTGAGCATCTGGCTCTTCGGGTTCTTCGCCTTGAAGTGGTTGCGCATGATCCGAGCCCAGATGCGCCGTGCGGCTCTGAATTTAGCCACTTCCTCGAGGAGGTCATTGTGTGCATTGAAGAAGAAGCTCAGTCTGGGTGCAAATGCATCCACTTCCAGTCCGGCAGCGATAGCGGCCTCCACATAGGCGATGCCATCAGCTACGGTGAAGGCAAGCTCCTGCGCCGCGGAACTGCCTGCTTCGCGAATGTGGTAGCCTGAAATGCTGATGGTATTCCACCTGGGTACAACAGAGCTGCAGAAGCGGAAGATATCCGTTATCAGTCTCATGGAGTGCTTTGGCGGGAAGATGTAGGTACCTCTGGCCATGTATTCCTTGAGGATATCGTTCTGTATCGTTCCGCGAAGCCTGTCCGCCGTAACGTCCTGCTTCTCAGCCACTGCGATGTACATCGCGAGCAGCACGGAGGCAGGGGCATTGATGGTCATGGAAGTGGATACTTCTCCGAGTGGTATATCCTTGAAGAGAAGTTCCATATCTGCAAGACTGTCGATAGCTACGCCGACTTTCCCGATCTCTCCGACACAGAGCGGATGATCCGAATCGTAGCCTATCTGGGTTGGCAGATCGAAAGCAACAGAGAGTCCCGTCTGACCCTGGTCGAGAAGATAGCGATACCGCTTGTTCGACTCCTCTGCTGTACCGAATCCGGCGTACTGGCGCATTGTCCAGAAGCGTCCCCTGTACATTGTTGGCTGAACTCCCCTGGTGAAGGGGTACTGTCCAGGGAATCCCTCTTTCACAAGATACGATTCACCGGGCTGCTCCGGAAAATAAACCCTCTCGATGGGGGCACCGGAGCCAGTGCGGAAGGCTGTTTTCCGTTCCGGGAATCGCTTGAGAACCGGCTCCAGAATGTCCTTCTCCCAGAGCTCTTTGCTGTTCCTGAATCTGTCGTCTGTCATATTGGATATTTCCTCACTCCGGGGATCCCGGGCTATAGATCCTGGCCTTCTCTTGTCCCCGGAGCACGCGAAGCGCTCCAAGTGCGAGGGATTCCATCTCCTTCTCGCCGGGGTAGACCATCACTTCAGCGATGAAGCTTACTCTATCCTTGATCCAACTGATGAAATTCCTGTCATATGCGACACCGCCGGTTATTACAATTGCATCAACGTCCCCCTTGAGAACCGCCGCGAGACTGCCCACTTCCTTGCTTACCTGGTAGGCCATTGCCTCATAGACGATACGGAACTCATCGTTTCCTTTCTCGATCTCCTTCTCGACATGGAGCATGTCATTTGTGTCCAGATATGCTACGATTCCCCCGGCGCCCTTGATCATCCGTTTTACACCCTCGTGGGACACTTCACCTGAGAAACAGAGATCCACCAGGTCACCAACGGGCAGGCCCCCCGAACGCTCAGGGGTAAAAGGGCCGTCTCCGTTAAGGGCATTGTTCACATCGATAACCCTGCCTCTGTGGTGAGCCCCCACTGAGATGCCGCCTCCAAGATGGACCACGATGAGATTTATATCCTCATATTCCCTGCCGAGGTCTCCCGCTGCTTTTCTTGCGACAGCTTTTTGGTTGAGGGCATGGAATATTGATCTCCTGCTTATGGCGGGATGGCCTGTGAATCTGGCAAGAGGCTCCATCTCATCCACTACCACAGGGTCGACGATGAAGGCTGGACAGCCGGCCTCGTGTGCGAGTTCACTGGCGATGGGTGCTCCGAGGTTGGAGACGTGCTGTCCCTGCACCCCAAGGCGAAGATCTTCGAGGAGAATATGTCCGACTTCGTATGTGCCTCCCTCGAGGGGACAAACAAGACCTCCCCTGCCAACGATCGCAGAGAGGGTGCTGATCTCATAACCGGCCTTCTTGAGTTCGTCCCTGATGACGCTCTGTCTGAAGTCGTATTGTCCGAATATGCTGTCAAAGGCCGCAACCTCATCGATGCTGTGTGTGATCTTTGTGGTCCACACTTCCTTTTCATCCTCAAATACCGATATTTTAGTAGAGGTCGAACCGGGGTTGATGGCCAGTATTCTGTGAAGGGCAGACATTATTCTCCCATCTTGTGCTGAGGAGGATTCTGTTCAGCGAAATTCTAATTCAAGACCCCTGGAATGCCAATGATAATGAGTTATGACAATGACAGTATTATCGAGGAACTGAATCTCCTGCGCAGCAGGGCGGAGCGCACCGCGGAGAGTTTCAGACTGGAGAAGGAGGAACTCCTGATATCAGGTGATCTGGATGACCTCCTCCGCCTCAGGGAGATGTCCAGGACTATTTACACGCCGAGCCTTCAGAGGCTGTCCAGGGAAGTCCAGAGGCTGAAGCACCTCATCCCTGCGGACTCGCCCCGCATGGAGGAGGCTGAGGAGGCTGCTGCGGAACTCACTGTGCACATCAATCGAATCCTTGCCCATGTAGTCTCCACTCCGAACAGGCTGATAAGAGCCAGCCGGGGTGGGGCGCTGGAGAGACTCAGAGAGCTGGATGCCATGGAGGACCCCAACCGCGGGGACATCTGAAAGCCGTATATTATCCCATCGAGAGTAATTATCCCTATAGATAGACGGAAATGAATGGAGAGCCCTACATGAGGAACGTCAGTGACGCAGGTAACAGACCGCTTCTCTCAGCCGCGGACCTCGGCGATATGGCCGGCGAGAGGGTCACGCTTCATGGTGTTATCCAGCGCATACGAAGGCTCGGATGGGGAGCCTTTGTGGTCCTCCGGCGTCATGATGGCCTGCTTCAGTGCGTAATGGGCAACGAAGGGAACGAGGGTCTTCTGGATTCACTCGCATGCGAGCAGTCGGTGACCGTTACAGGTACGCTCAAGGAAGCGCGCATCAAGGACAGCTCCATCAATCCTAGAGGGGTCGAGGTCCAGGCGGAAGCATTCTCCATAATATCCAGCCCGGCTGAGCAGGCCCCTGTGGACATGACCAAGAAGGTGCTCGATCTTCACATAGACACAAATCTCGATCTTCGCCCGCTGAGTCTCAGGCACCCCGTCGAGAGGGCGAGACTGAAGATTGCAGAGGCATTCGCTTACGGTTTCAGGGAGTTCCTGACCTCGAAGGGTTTCACAGAGATACGAACTCCGAAGATCTGCTCCGCCGGGGCGGAGGGGGGAGCAAACATATTCAAGGTCGACTATTTCGGTCGTCCGGCATTTCTAGCGCAGTCCCCTCAGTTCTACAAGCAGATGGGCGTTGGCATCTACGAGCGCGTGTTCGAGGTCGGTCCTGTCTTCCGAGCAGAACCGCATCAGACCTCCAGACATGTTAATGAGTACACATCGCTGGATTTCGAGATGGGTTTCATCGATGGCTTCGACGATGTCATGGGCATGGAAGTGGAGGCCTTGAGATACAGCCTTCGGCAGGTGGAGAAGGACTGCGCCTCTGAACTCGAGATGCTTGAGGCGGTCATGCCTGTCATCGGCGATTCCATCCCGGCTGTTACGCTCGAAGAAGCGCATGGGATAACCGCGGGTCTTATGGATAGAGACTGTTCCGGAGAGCCGGACCTGGAGCCCGAGGAGGAGAAGGTCCTCTGCAAGTGGTCCAGTGATGAATTGGGTTCAGAGTTCCTCTTCGTGACGCACTTCCCGACTGAGAAGCGTCCCTTTTACACAATGGATGACCCCGAAAATCCCGGAACTACTCTCAGTTTCGACCTTCTCTTCAGAGGGCTGGAAGTCACTACGGGAGGGCAGAGGATACACGACTACGATATGCAGGTTGAGAAACTCCGGGCATTCGGATTGGACCCCGATGAATTCGAAGGGTATCTCCAGGCGCATAAGTACGGTCTGCCTCCGCATGGGGGGCTCGCTATCGGTCTTGAGCGCATGGCGGCAAGGATACTGGGCGTTGATAATATCCGCCTGACGACAATGTTCCCCAGGGACGTAAAACGCCTCACCCCCTGAAAGAGGTCGGGCTTCACTTTCGATACTTCATTGACGTAATTAAAGTAACGGAAGCGGATAGCACGCATAAAGGCACGTTTAGGCAAGTATTTGATGCCGATGTTTTGCGATCATTACTACAGAGGTTTCTACACCTGCTCATTCCAGGCTTCGGAACTGTATTGGAGAGAAACACCTGGGCTGGAATCAAGAATTCATTCTGAATTCCTGGGAAACGGATACACTGATC
>JAOZQW010000086.1:0-1863 GCA_029932015.1 Candidatus Fermentibacteraceae bacterium | reverse complement strand
TGAACAATATGCCAGATCCCATCGGCATCCGGTCTGCAGACAAATTTCAGATCACCCGAAGTCTCATAGAGATCACCCTCAGTAGCTATCTTCAATGTGAATCGCCGCATCAGAGCAAGCGACACACCGGTCTCATCCTCAGTCCAGGGTTCTGCCCCCTCCATTTCTTATGAATCCGGAGTGTATCACCCATTATACAGCGAAAAACATAGCTATACTGCCAAATAAGTATCGAAAGTGAAGCCCGACCTTGGCTACACGTCAGACTGGTCCCACCATTGCCAGACGTACCATTCACCTGTCGAGTCCTCACGGCAGATGAATAGTGCCGAGCCTGAAGCTCTGTATCCTGTAGTATGCCCTCCGTCAGTATAAACCTTAAGGTCGAATGTTCGGGGAAGTGCGAGTGACAGTCCTGTTGAGTCACCGCTCCAGGGAGATTCCTGTGTTCCCGTCAGTGTAAGCTCGATGGCATTCACCATGGAGAACATGGTCTCATGGAACTGTTCTTCCAGGTCCTTGCCCCACCATGAATCGATTTCCTCAGTGCCCCAGTAGTTACCCCAGTCCACTTCCAGGAGATGAAACTCGAAATCGTCACGGAAACAGGCACTGTACCTGTCGATATCCCTGCTGATGTAGGCATATTCCAGATTCTTGAGCACCTTCCACGCCGAATCAGCAGGATTGTAGTACTGCAGTTGCAGTGAGTCGGGCACGGTTGTCGGAGGGGAGAACGGGTTCCAGCATGATGGCGTGATCATTGCTATCACTACAGCAAAGACCACCACCGCAGCGGCTTTCTGCCTGGACATCTTTCAGATCCTCTCGATAATGGCGGCTCAGTCCGGTTTCCGGTCACCTCCGGCTTGGGACATGCCGCACAGTACAGCAAAGCACTCGAGAGAAACCATGATGTTCAGGGATCACCTCCATGATTGAGTTCATCTAAAAGATTCTGATATATCCGGGCAGTGTCAAGCCGAACTATCTGACTATAAAGCCAGGTAGTGTGATCAGGGGTCGGATAGAGGATCTTCTGTATCATCCAGGTTGCCGGAGCCGTTCGTCATGGGGAGTTCTCCGGCCAGCATCAGCTCTCTATCCTTGAGCCCCAGGAATTTCCCGAAGGCCGATTTCTCGAGAAGCAGAATCCTGGCAGCCTTCTCAATGACCTCCACCGCATCACAGGCTGAGTCGATATCTTCGCCCAGGCCAAGTATGCCATGCTTCCGCCAGACCACGCAGTCGCTCTCGCTGAAAGCTTCTTCAGTGGCTCTGCCCAGCTCCCATGTGCCTGGCGTCATATAATCCATCAGCTTAATTCCTCGGCTGAGAAGTCTCGAAACCTCCGGATGAGCTTTCATCAGGGCATCCTCCAGCATTTCCGCCGGGAGGTCGCTGCTCGAGAGAGCAAGCATATTGGTGGAGTGCGTATGAACGAGGGAGGCGGTCTCCCATCCCCTCTCCACTGCCCCGGCAAGTACATGCAGGTGGGAGCTGAACTCGCTTGTCGGTTCTTTCGCACCCGCAAGGCGGATAACCCTGGTTCCGTCAGCAGATATCCTGACCGGTACTATCTCCGTATTCAT
Source organism: Candidatus Fermentibacteraceae bacterium (assembly GCA_029932015.1). Taxonomy (GTDB): domain Bacteria; phylum Fermentibacterota; class Fermentibacteria; order Fermentibacterales; family JCC-6; genus JAOZQW01. The sequence goes on along the minus strand of JAOZQW010000086.1, from coordinate 271 downwards.
GTCCATCTGGAGCCTGCGGAATCGGCTCCAGGCACAGGTTATCAGAAAAGTTCGACCCGCCAGTGCATTTACAGGCTCAGGGAGGCCATCGCTGACGACCTCCCCGTCCCATATATCATCATCGCCCTTTGGAAGAAGTACGGAGATGTTGCCTGCGTTCGCCTCTGCCCAGCCCATGGCCGTGAGGTGAGCCGCTATCCTGGCGATATCCTCTCTGGTCCGGAGGATGGTATTACCCGGATGTTTCTCCATACTCTTTCTCCAAGGAAGC
>JAOZQW010000085.1 GCA_029932015.1 Candidatus Fermentibacteraceae bacterium | reverse complement strand
AAGATCGTAATTAAGCCTGTGCTCAGGGTCGTCATAAGTGGCTACAGTCTGGAAACCAAGCAGCCCGGAGAGAAGTGCAGGCTGGAATACGGCGACACCGGCAAGAACGTCAGGTCTCTCGCTGCTGAGGATGTCCGTAAGTGTGAGAAGTCTCGCGATCCCTGTTCCAAGAAGCATTCCGGGAAGAGTCCGCCGGTAGGTCCCGGCTTCCATCAGGGGAAATCCTGGAAAGAGCTCCTTTACGATCAGTGGAAGTCTTCCCCTTCGCAGACACGTAATTGATACACTATGACCGGATTCCCTGAGCAGACTGGCAGGCCAGCGAAGGAAGTTCGCGTGCGCAGGGTGGGTGATGTCCAGGTGAATACGCATATGCCGCCTTAATAGAAATAGTCGATGTCTGGATCAGCAGGTGCAAATATCTCAGTTATCATGCTGTGAAGCAAAACCCGGGCATGATGACATAGACAGCCAGGTCGGAATTCGATCATGCAACAGCGAAGAGGAGCGGATTACCGCTCCCCCTGCTGTGTCATAACGACGATGTTAGGAAAGTGTCTCTCGACCGCCTATTTCTAGGTGGTCTCCCCCTGCCACGAAGAGACGCCATCCGTGATGTAACCGTGTGCTCCGCTTCCGGAGCCATCGTCGTATGTACACCTGACTGTGTATGTAGAGAACTGCTTTGCGAGCTCGTAAGTATATGCAGCAGCATCACCAGGACATACGAGAGAAGATGCATTACCGAGTATACCGGAACTCTCAAGTCCGGCGTCGTCGGTGTAGCTGTGTCCCAGCCTGGCGAAGTACATGGCCTCAGCAGTAGCGATATTCTTGAGATTGGACCTGCAGGCGGCCTTCTTGGCCTCCTCCTGCACGCTGCTGAACATCGGTATCGCGATCGCGGCAAGTATACCGATGATCACAACAACGATCATCAGCTCAATTAGCGTAAAACCTTTTTTCATTGTCTGCCCTTCCATATTTATGACTTCCCGGTCGATATTACCCATCACGTATAATTTAAGCAATTCTTTTACCAGCTTGCTATGCAGTGTTTATTCACCATTTATACAGTATTTGCACTGCGGAAGGAAACTCGTATCCACCTCGTCTCGCAGAATGCAAGACGAGGTGAACATCGAGCGTCAAGTTCCGATCAGCGGAGGTCATGTACTGTAGCGCTCCACTCGATCGATCTTCTCCTCGCAGAGTGAGATCGAATTGTTGGCGGCCTGTATCATCGTCTGCGCATCCGCGGCTCTGTAACCAGTCACCTGGGACAGGTAGTTGATGGCCGTATTGAGCTCGCTGATGGCTGCATTCCATGTCGGAAGATTGTCGGCGATGAGTTCAGAGACCCTGGCCTTGTTAGTTCCGCTCTGATAGTAGAAAGCGCCCATCATGTAGTTCGCGAGCGGGTCATTCGGGTATGCGCTGCTGAGTCGGGAGAATATCCCCTGCATCGCTCCCCTCTGGCCGCTGTCCCTGTAGATGGTAGCCAGAAGAATGTAGGCCTCACGGTTGCTTGTGGCGCCAATAAGCGACTCGAGCCTGCTGACAGCGCTTGAAGTCCTGCCCGCCCATGATTCGAGCTGGGCTGTGTAGAGGATGCGCTGTGCATCATCCGGACTGGCTTCGAGGAAAATGACTGCATTATCGGCGGCATTCCCGTACTGACTCATCCTGACGTAGGACTGGATTAGCCTGTACCGGAGGGCGTTCATAGTGGGGTTGGCCGCAAGTACATCCTCCATATAAGGGATGGCCTGATCGTACTGCTCAAGCTGGAAGTAGAGAAGACTCAGAGGGAACTTGATGGAGAGATTATCGGGGTTCTGGGCCAGTGCTCCCTCGAAGCTCGCGACTGCCTGATCAAGCTCGCCGAGAGCCTGATACGCCGAAGCGAGGCCGAGATATGCATCGGCATTCTCGGAATCAAGCTCAACCGCCTGCTCGAAGTAATCCTTGGCAGCGGAGGCATCCTCCTGGGCAAGATAAACATTACCCATACCGACAAGCGCTCTGGAACTGGAAGGGTCTTCCAGAAGGATATCCTCAAAGACCGAAAGCGCCTTGTCAACTGAATCCACTGCAGCCTCAAGGTATACCTCGGCAAGCTGGTAGCGCGCTTCGAGGAGACCTGGATCCACGGACAGAGCCTGCTTGAGGAACATGATGGCCATAGACCAGTTCTCGACGCGAAGGCTGTATTCAGCCTGCTCGAGCGCCTGCTGAGCTCTTCCGCCGACCTGCTCTTCGATCGAAGCGATCATCTCTTCGGCAAGCTGCCTCACCGGATCGGAGTTCTTGGGCACGAATGCAGGGTCGATATTAACGGTATTGCCCGAATTGGGAATGCCGATGTTCCAGAGGACCTGGAAACTCTCGTCAGAGCTTGGGAAGACATTGCCATACAGGATGATATCCGCTTCAAGCGCGATGCCGGCGTTCATTACGAAATCGGGTGGAACACCATACTCGAAATCGGAAGGATTGAAACCCAGGTCCTCGAACGCATCCTCGAGGTCTCCCTCGGAGATGAACGAATAACCTGATTCGTCGTCGAAGCCGTCCTTGAGGTAGTCGTAGAGCTTCTCACTTATCCATCTTGAGTCGCTGCCGGAATAACCGAAGGGCACCACACCAACCAGTGTGGCATCCTCCTCTCCAGAAGCGATGGCAGTGCTGCATGCAAGCATCGCCAGACATACAGCGGCAATTGTCATCCTCATCATGTGTCCCTCCTTGCAGGGGGTGTATCGGATTTATTTCCTGAATCAAATACATCGAAGTGTTCCATACGGAACGCAATTGCGAACATGAAATATTGCATCAGCCCCTCCTCCGGGCAACCTGCCGTTGCTGAGCACCGCGCATCCAGAGAATGTTGCGCTCCAGAGTACCATCACCTCTGTGGGAATGAAACATTCCCGGAGTGCACTTCGTGCATCCGGGCAGTCTGAATACAGGGCATCCAGACGGGAGCCCCGCTTTCCTCATTCGCTCGACTGCCGCGAGTCCGAGGTCCAAATGATCAGGGGGATGCCCGTCAGTGGAGATGCCGTCAAGCACCGCATTTCTTACTTCCGGACCGACTTCGTAGCATTCAGCGCAGATCGAGGGACCGAGCACGACCATATCCGGTGTGCCGGAGAACAGCTCGATCATCCTCGATGCGATCCCTGCAGCCAGCCCCCGCCAGCCTGCATGAAATGCAGCAGTTCTCTCCTCTGATGCAAGGAATACTGGAAGGCAGTCAGCTACCCTGAGAGCGGGAGCCCTCGAACCGGCGTCCATGATGAGTCCATCAGCCACTTCACCGCCGGATGGCGAAACGAGTATATCCGCACTGTGGACCTGGCTGAGAAAGACAAGATCATCAAACTCATCCTCTGTGACCCCGCATCTGCCCCTTACAGAGAGAAGACCGGAGGTGAACTGCACATCCGCACTGCCGCCTTCACCATACTCGATCTCCATCCTGGTCATCATCCTGCTGTACCTCCACGGAGTTTTACTCCTCCAGTGATGATACACCTCCAGGACGGCAGTGTTCCATGATGAAGGGCAGTATATCCTCATCATCGACTCTCATGAAAGGTGGGATGGAATTGAGGAATACCTTGCCATAGCCCTTGCTGGTTATCCTCCTGTCCATGATGAGCACAACTCCGGTGTCCATGGATGATCTGATGAGTCTTCCGACTCCCTGTCTGAGGCGGACAGCTGCGAGAGGCAGTGAATACTTGCCGAAGGAACTCTCTCCCCGCCGTTCTATCAGGTCCATCCGCGCTCTTATCAGAGGATGGCCTGGAGAGGAGAATGGCAGCCGGTCGATGACGACCGCCTGCAGCATCTCACCAGGAAGGTCAACTCCCTCCCAGAAGGATGAAGTGCCCAGTATGATCCCTCTGCTGTCCTTTCTGAACTCTTCGAGGATCGCGCTTCGAGACATATCGCCCTGGACCATTATCCGGATATCATCCGGAGGATCGGCAAAAGCGAGTTTCCTGACCAGTTCAAGGTTCCTGTAGCTTGTGAAAAGCAGGAGTGTCCTCCCACCCAGAGCTTCGGCCAGGCGTCTTCCCCAGTCCCATACCTTACCTGCAAGATCATCATGGCTGTCATGTCTGGGCAGCTGCCCGGGTATGCTCAGAACCGCCTGCACGGAGTAATCGAATGGACTTCCGAAACTCCTTGTCAGAGCTTCCTCTGCTCCGAGTCGCTCCCTGTAGAAATCAAATTCACCAGCCACGGTAAGCGTTGCGGAAGTAACAATAGTCGAGTCAAAACTGCTGTATACCTGATCCCTGAGATCCGGACCGACATCAAGAGGGACCGCTCTGAGAATGGGATGCCTCCCTCCAGTCTCGACGAAGCAGCAGTGAGTCTCCATACTGATGTCCTTGAGCGTACCGGCTGATGACGCGATCATAGAGGCAGTCTGAGAGACCGGCAGAAGGTCCTCACATGCTTCAGCACCGGTCCTGAGAACAGAAGCGGCCTCGAGTACATCCCCGATCTCCTCGAGATGCTCGACGGGACTCCAGACCGATGTATCTGTCACTCCCGAAGTAAGGCCTGATATAGCCTCTGAGAGACGACGCGCCATCTCGAGTAGTTCGGCCTTCCTGTCTACCGGGAGTTCGCTGAAGGCTATCCCGTCGAATACCGGAAGAAGCGCGCCCTGCCCCAGGGCAATGCCCATGCACTCGCTGGCCGCATCCTCGAGCCTGTGCCCCTCATCGATCACGAGCACATCCGCCTCCGGAAGGGCATCCGCTGAAAGCAATCCGGAAATGAGCAGATGATGGTTCAGTATGAGAAGATCAGCTCCCCTTGCACGGATGCGGGCCCGGTAGAAATGGCAGGCAGACCTTTCACTGCATGATGTACCGATACAATCGAGCACATCAGATCTGTAATGACGCCAGAGTCCACCTGGAAGGTTCGTTCCATACGATGAGATATCTCCATCCTCCGTGCTGTCGGCCCATTCAGGAAAGTCCTCGGGAAGATCGAGCCTGTTGACACCAGCTCTCCACTTCCGAAGGCAGAGGTAATTGTTCCTGCCTTTCAGTACAGTGACTTTCGCATCAGAGCCCAGAGCATCAAGAACAGCGGGAGCGTCCTTCTCCGCGAGCTGGTCCTGAAGTGTGATGGTCGCAGTGGAGATGAAGGTCTTCTGCCCTGATAGAAGGGCTGGGACTATATAGGCCAGACTCTTGCCGATACCCGTACCGGCTTCGAAGAGATGGAGGCCTCCACGCTCGAGCGCGGCACCGACAGAGCAGGCCATATCCAGCTGTAATCCGCGAAGTGAATAGCCGGGAATGGCCGAAACCAGGGACTCCCCCCTGAATACATCCTCTATCTTATCCTGAAACAATGTCATGAACGCTCCACAGGACGCTGCCTTCGTACGTCCTTAAGCTGAAGCTGAACACTTCCATCGCCCCTCCATCTGTCCTCTGCGAGAGTGAACGCTATGTCCAGCGGTCCTCCGAATAGAGACTGCCTTCCGGCAAGTCCGAAACCTATCGCCCTGATATCACGCTCACCGATCCTGAGAAGACAGCTCAGGTGATCCTTCCTCTTGCCTACAGCCCTCCAGTTCAGAGCCCTCACACCTCTTGCTATCCATATCGGTTCGCGGTTCCCTTCGCCGAAGGGCTCCAGCCTCTCGAGTGCCCTGACAGTTTCGAGCGTCATCCAGCCCCCCTCCAGTCTTCCGTCCACATAGAGCACTGGTCCGAGCAGTCCGTCCCATTCGGGACCGATGAGGAGTGCTTCAAGCCTGCTCCGGAGTTCCGGCACCAGAGAGCTGTCCAGTGAGAGTCCGGCGGCCATTGGGTGCCCTCCAAATCTGTCGAGTATTCCGCTCTCCTCCTGTATCTGTTCGAGAAGAGCATGAATGCTGATACCCGGCACACTCCTGGCTGATCCCTGAGCTACTCCATTCTCGACAGAGAGAAGGACAGAGGGGACACCGAACCTGTCAGCAAGCCTCGACGCTGTAATGCCGACAACACCCTTGTGCCATCCCTCTCCATCAAGGATGAGACACCTAGGGGAATCAAGGCGGCCGGCCATCGCCATGGCAGCCTCTCTTACTGCACTGTCGAACTTCCTCCGCTTTCTATCATTCCGTACAACCGGGAGAACCAGTTCACCGGCGCTCTCGATATCGGCTGCAAGGAGGAGGTTGACGGCCTCTGAAGCGTGTCCTACACGACCGCAGGCATTCAGTCTCGGACCGAGGAAAAAAGCGAGATCCGAGGAATTCGTACCGGATAGTTCTACGGAAGCCGAGGAGGCCAGAGCGGAAAGACCTGGCAAGGGTCTGCTGCGGAGAAGCCTGAGCCCTTCTCTCACGATGATCCTGTTGCTGCCAGTCAGATTCACCACATCACATACAGTGCCGACTGCGGCCAGCTGAAGAAGATCCTCCACTTCTTCCGGCTTCCTCTCGAGAAGTCTTCCGATCTCGGAGAGGACCATCCATGCTACTCCGGCTCCAGACAGGTCGGAGTGGGGAGAGTTCTCCGGGGCAAGCACGGGAGAGACCAGTGCAGCCGCGTCGGGGAGTTCCCCTGAGGGCTGGTGGTGGTCCGTAATGACAACCGTTATCCCCATCTCCATCAATTCTGCTGTCTCGTGCAAAGCTGTCATACCGCAGTCGACAGTGATCACGAGTCCGGCACCCATGGCAGCGCATGCCTCAACACCGGAGGCGCTGAGTCCATAGCCATCTTCGAACCGGTCTGGTATATGGAATGCAGCGTCTGCCCCGAAGCGCTCAAGTCCTATCTTAAGGAGTGCGGATGCAGTTATACCGTCAGCATCAAAATCTCCGTGTATCACTATACGGGAACCTCTGGCAATTGCGGCGACGATAACGGATGCCGCCTCGGCAGCACCGGGAAGAGCAGTAATATCAGTGAGCAGGGCTCGATCCGGAGATAGAAATTCCATAAGGGGAGCTCCGGTAAGTCCCCTGCGAGCCAGTACTTCATCGACGGGTGGGGGCAGACCCGATCCAGGTTCCCCAGGGAGTGCCTCTGGAGCTGCTGCAGGCCTCGGTAGCCATCGTCTCTGATTTCGCATTTCTTATCCACGCTCACAATCTTCGCACTATAATCTGATTCTAATAGCTTCCAGGCCAGCGATGACGGAATAAGTCAGGCTCAATGGAGAAAATTACGGCGCCACCCGCCAGAGACTGGTCGGGTGGTTCGATTCAGGATCGGACCGGGTGAGAGCCAGGCTATAAGCCGGGTTCTGTACCGCACTTGGCGGCGGCGGCCATCCGTCTGGGACGCCTGTTGCCAGACGCCTCTAGCAGCTGACCCGGAAGTATGCGGGAACGGGCAGCTCCCGGACCCGGAAGGGTCTCCTCCCTGCATAGCCTTGCACCGGACGAGGTTTACCGTGCGAAGCCCGTCTCCGGACTCCCGGTGGGCTCTTACCCCACCATTTCACCCTTACCCTTGCGGGCGGTATCGTTTCTGTGGCACGTTCTCTCCGTTACCGGAACCGGGATTTCCCCGGCGTCCTGCCCTGTGGAGCCCGGACTTTCCTCCCCCTTGCAGGGGCGACCGCCCACCTGGCTCTCTCTAGGTCCGCTCAATCCGAGAAGGAACTCCCTTCGGTCCAGATGATGAATCTGCCGCAGATAGGGCACGGAAAGGTCTTTCCCTGACTGATCTCCACGGCTGTCTGAGGAGGCATTTTTGTATGACATCCACCACAGGTACCGTTGATGAGACCCACTACAACAAGACCCTTTCCCGCAGTCCTGACGCGCTGGTAACGATCGAGGAGTCTCGGGCTGATCTCCCCGCTGACCCTCTCGCACTCGGCTTCGAGCTCCTTCATTTTCTCCTGTAGCTCATTGAACTGGTCATCAAGGATCTGCTGCCTTTTTGCGGCCCTGGCCTTGTTCCTCTCGAAGGTCTTTCGAGCAGCCTCCTGCACCTCCTCGATGAGTTCCTCCTCGTACATCAGCTCAATGATGCGTATATCGAGTTCTCCCAGTCTTTTCTCTGCATTCTCTATCTGCATGAGCATAGTTCTGTATGCATCGTTATCCTTGAGTTCCAATAGCTTGGATTTGAAGCTGGCAAGTGTTTCCTGCATGGACTCCTTGTCACCGACGCACTTTTCCTTGTCGCGACTGACCTCTGCGGCCTTCTCTTTCTCCTTCTCGAAGGTAACCTTCTGCTCCTCTATCTCTTTCTCGTGAATCCTCCGCTCGCGAGGGATCTCAGCCATCTCCCTGGCAAGTCGGTCGATACGTCCGTCAATCTCCTGCAGTCCGAGTAGAGGCTCCAGATTCTCATCCCTCAAACGGTCACCCTCTCTCCTGAATAACTCCTGCATAAAAAAATGGGGGCACCCATCAGGGCAGCCCCCATATACTCGGAATGCGACTTGATGAGTCGCTCATCCATGATCACACACTCGAATCGGCCGGTATGCACCATGGTGGGCGGGACAGGATTTGAACCTGCGACCCCAAACGTGTGAAGC
>JAOZQW010000382.1 GCA_029932015.1 Candidatus Fermentibacteraceae bacterium | reverse complement strand
TCGGGGAAAGTGGAAAGGCCACATTCTCCGCCCCTCTCGCACGCTCTGCAGACCGACATCAGGGTTGATCAGAGGTGCTATGCTCGATATCGCAGGTGACAGGACATTTATGGATGGTGTTGTCTGGGACCTGTGCTCTGGAACTGGCGCAGTCGGCCTGGAGGCGCTCAGTTGGGGAGCAGCATCGTGTGTGTTCATAGACAGGAACAGACGGGCTACATCCTTCACAAGAAGCTTCCTCAGAAAGCGCTCGGCACTTGATTCCGCAGTCATACTCACCGGCAGTGTCATGGATCTGGCACCTCCGGATGGTCCGGCTCCGTCTCTGGTCTTCATTGACCCTCCATATGCTGACCTTTCATTATACAGGTGGGTCTGGAGCATCGACTGGGAGTCTATTCTGGCCCCGGGAGGTGTTATCTTTGCTGAAGGCGGTGACTCAGTCAGCCCAGATGACTGGGAAACGAGAAAATACGGGGACAGCAATCTCAGCTGGAAATGGAGCTGCGATCGATGAGAGTGGTTTATCCGGGCACTTTCGATCCGGTTACTCTCGGTCATCTCGACATTGTGCGTAGGACGAGGGACCTCTTCGGGACCCTTGATGTAGCAATAACAGCTGCTTCTATTAAGAAGACATTCTTCAGTCCTGATGATCGGGCGGATATGATGAGGAGATCCCTCCAGGAAGCCGGGATCGAGGGTGTCGGAGTAGTCATATTCGATTCCCTGCTTGTGGAGTTCATGAGAGAAGAGGGCTATGACACCTTCATCAGAGGACTCCGCGCAAATTCGGATTTCGAGTACGAATTCCAGATGCAGTTGATGAACAGACGACTTGCCCCTGAGATAACCGGTCTCTACATGATGCCTTCCGGTGAAACAATGTTTCTTTCTTCGACACTGGTGAGGGAAGTGGCGATGTATGAAGGAGATCTCGATTCACTTGTAACAGAATGCGTAGGTAAGGCCCTGAGGATGAAATTCTCCAATACCGTCAACTGAACAAGGCTGATAGAATGGAAGCACTCCGATATGATTAAATACTCCGCTGCGGCCAGTTCGCTTTCTCCGTCTGCAACCCTGGAGCTAAGTGCCAGGGCTAAAGCCCTTGCAGCCGAAGGCAGAGATATCATCGCACTCTCTGCCGGACAGCCGGACTTCCCTACACCCGCTCCCATAGTTCAGGCTGCTCTTGATGCCATTGCCGCAGGTAAGACCGGCTACACCGCAAGCACCGGGATCCCTGAACTGAAAAGAGCGGTTGCCACCTCATGGTCAGCGAGGCGGGGTCTTGAGTGGTCTCCATCCGAGGTTATTGTCAGCTGCGGGGCGAAGCACAGCCTGGCAAACCTGATCGCCGCTGCGGTCAGCCCCGGTGAGAAAGTCCTCCTGCCACGGCCTTACTGGGTAAGCTATCCAGAAATGGTAAAGGCATCGGGCGGTGTCCCTGTATTCACCGGGGGTGAACTGGATGCTGATGAGATCATACGGGCAGCATCGGAGGGTGCTGTCGGAGTGCTTCTCAATTACCCATCCAATCCGGCCGGAACCGTTCCCTCGGCCTCTGAAATGAAGGATATTGCCGAGGCGGTGGCTTCAACGAATATGTGGGTGATTTCAGATGATATATACGAGGATCTGAGCTATCTCGATGGAAGTGTACCGCATATCCTGGATTTCAGACCTGATATTGCAGACAGGACCGTTGTTGTTTCAGGAGTCTCAAAGACATACGCAATGACTGGATGGAGGATAGGATTTGCGCTCGGACCGAAGGAATGGGTCAGACTCTCCGGCCTCATCCAGGCGCATTCCACATCGAATCCCTGTTCGATCTCCCAGTGGGCAGCACTTGCCGCAGTTCAGGGTGCAGCAGAGAATGAAAGGCTGGGAATGCTGGATTCCTTCAGCGAGCGCAGGGATATCTGCTATAACCTCCTCTCTGAGATCGATGGACTGGAGACTGTGAAGCCTGACGGTGCATTCTATGTGTTCCCGAGGCTTCTTTCCGATCCGGACAGGCTTGACACACAGCGTTTCTGTGGTGAGCTTCTCAATACGAAAGGTGTAGCGGCAGTGCCTGGATCTGCATTTGGAAGCGAGGGACATCTCAGGATTTCTTTTGCTGCATCGGAGGAGAACATCAGGGAAGGTATCAGTCGTCTGGCGGAATTCCTGCACGGGAGGTTGAGAACATGATCGTTACCTGTCCAAGCTGCAGCAGCAGGTACAACATACCTGCAGACAAGATAGGGGATTCACCCAAGCGATTCAGATGCAGGAAGTGCTCCGAGA
>JAOZQW010000084.1:3775-8588 GCA_029932015.1 Candidatus Fermentibacteraceae bacterium | reverse complement strand
GCGGTCTGCAGAGCGTGCGAGAGGGGCGGAGAATGTGGCCTTTCCACTTTCCCCGCCCCAGTCTTATCAAAGGTCGACCGTCAGTATACCGCTAGTAGGGCCTAATGATGTGCGGTGTAACGAAGATCACAAGCTCAGTTCTGTCGACACGATCGGAGTTGTAGGAGAAGAGAAGATCCCCAATAAGCGGAATGTGACCGAGAATGGGTATCTGCTTCCTGTAAGTTGTATGCCTGCTCCTCATGATACCACCGATAACTGCTGTGGCACCATCATCGATCATCAGCATGGTATTACATCTCTGAGTGAGGAATATCGGCTGTCCGAGCGCCGTAGCATCACCAGAAAGCTCACTCACCGTCGGGGCGAGCTCGAGTGTAATATTGTTGTCCGCATTGATGTGCGGTGTAACAGTAAGTGTTACTCCAACCGATTTCATCGAGATATAGGTGTTTCCGCTCTGATCCTGAAGTGTGAGCGGTATCTCCTTACCTGAGGTAACCATACCGGTCATGTTGTCGATGATCGCGATCCTTGGCTCAGAAAGGATGTGTGCGTGGTTCTCAGTCTCAAGCATCGTCAGTGCAGCTTCGATGTCGAACATGTTGGTTATCTGACTGAAGTTGATCTGTGCAGTCTCACCGCCGACACCCAGTCCATTTGTGTTCATACCGAAGGCAGTGAGCTCATTGCTTCTGCGGGTGTTCCCCATCGACCAGTCAATCCCGAGTTCCGAAGCGTAGTTCGCATCTATCTCAACGAGCTTGGCCTCGATCATCACCTGTGCTGTGGGACTGTCAAGAATCGGCAGTAGTCTGCTGATCTCCTCGAGTTTGTGCGGCACATCGGAGACGATAAGCGAGTTCGTCCGGTTGTCCACGGTTGTTGTACCTCGTGCGGAGAGGGCAGAACGCAGTGCTCCGGAGATACTGTTTGCCGTAGCGTAGCGGATCACGAATACCTCAGTCTGGAGTTCCTGGAGATTAACCCTGTCCCGCAATGTGCTGGCCATCTGATTTATCTCCTGATAGAACTCACCCCTGGGCATGACTCTCATCACATTCCCCTGAAGCGTTGCTACAAGATTGTTCGAATCAAGGATGGAATTTAGAGCGTCCTTCCAGCCGACATTCTCAAGTCGGGCGGTGACCAGACCCCTGAGATCCTGGGGCAGGAGGATATTGATCCCGCTGATATCAGATATGGCGCGCATGACCGTGCTCATACTGGCATCGACAACATCGAAAGTGATGCGCCTTCCACCAGTTCCGGACCATTCAACGGGGAAGCCATCCTCTATCTGAATGTAGGGCTCGCTTATCCGAATACCTCTGCTTGCTGAAGATGAAGCACTCTGCGAGGCTATGCTTACCTGGGCAGGTGAGGAGAGGGAAGAGACCCCGCCACTCGTTACAACCGGTTCGACGTATTCGGAAGTAGCGGACCAGGCGGCAAAAGGAATGCCGGTCGGGTCCGTCAGGATCTCAACTGTAAGCTGGTTCTCTTCAGAACTTGCACTGTAGTTGAGCAATTCACCTTCAACATCGATTATTATCCTGACGATGCCATCAGGCGGAGCTTTGTACTGGCTCGTCCTGATAGAGGAGACACCTCCTCTAGATACGGCGAATTCCATAGATGGGAGTGAGTGGACCGCATCGCCGATATCCAGAACGATCCTCATAGGATCGGTGAGCAGGAACCGTTCGTAGGATACGGGTCCATCAGCGGTGACAGTGACCAGTGTCATGTCGCCGCTGGGTACGACCGAGATGTCGGTCACCCTATAGGCTGCCGCCGGAAGGGCCAGCAGCAGCAGGAGACTGCATACCATTAGCTGACGCATCACAGACCACCCTCTTCTTGAAGACGCATGGAGTAGATCGTCGGTATTGTTGTCACTCCTCCACCCGTCGCGGTGTAATCCACTATCACATCCTGAATAACAACAACCTCAACGCCTGTTATTTCGGCAACACGAGTGTTGTTTTTTAGCTCAGTACCCTCGTAAAGGATGTAGGATACCATATTGCCATCCTCCACCAGTGCCTGATCCCCGCCAACGGGGTCAAGCGTGATGCCGACCAGCATCAGCTCTTCGACTGATATCTGGTCGAGAGAACGCCTGATATCCCTGCTTACCTGCGAGAATTCAGTAAAGGGATCAGGTCTTGTGGAGACAGATTCGTAGATACGGAAAGCCCCACTGGCGGAAGCGATCATATCCTCAACCGAGACCGGTGATCCAATCTCCTCCGCGTCCTGTCCTGCCAGCGAGCACGAGACCTTCTCAGCTTCGTAGAGTGAGAGGCCTGTGTTCACAGAGCCGAATTCCGCATAAGCAGTCATACCTAACTCATCGATAGCCCAGTAGGGCTCACTGCCGCCAGCTGAACTGACGAGCAGCATCGGCTGGAAAGAGGGACACTCCGCAAGTATTTCACCTGGTTCGGATATACTGTGCAGACCCTCTGCAGTGAGTAACAGTCCATCGGCGTAGAGAACTCCTTCGCAAAGTGTATCCCATGTCGATGGAGATACTCTATGAAGGATTGTATCGTCCACCCCGAGGAACATCTCTCCTTCGACAGCGACAAGTATGTCAGCCGCAGGAGCTTCCTCGAACTGCCAGAGACCCTCTGATGGATCGTAGAAGGCAAGTCCGCCTTCCTCCAGCATGAATACCCAGTCCTGACCGCTCATGACCAGCTGGCCAGCAGGGTCAAGGTTCTGTGGGGACTCATGTATCTCGAAACCTTCTTCTCCTTTGAAAACAAAATCACCATCGGAATCAACCATGGCGATCGTTTCTCCTGAGGAACCGACCAGAACCGGATCAATTCCGTCGGGAAGTTCCTCAGAGAGGACCTCTCCAGTTGCAGGATTGAAGGTGAGGAGATTTCCCGCAGTCATCAGGACCGGTTTGTCACCGGATACTGCGAAGCCAAGGACCTCTCCGCTCGAGATATCCTCAATACAGTAGTAGCTCCAGCCGCCGTCTGCCGAGTCATACCTGAGGAGGTTGCCGGCATCCAGCAGAAGCCAGGTACATCCTTCACCGGATACAGCATCCGATGGGGGCTCGTCAGCAAGGGCGATTTCCACCCAGCCATGTACTTCAGGGTTGTCAACTATGGTGACGGAAGGTGTGTACCCTTCGATCATGGATGTATCCGCATTGGTCTCACCGCATCCGGTAAGGACCGCTCCGGCAGCCAGGAGGATAATGAGAGCGATAATGTATCTACTCATAATATTTCCTTCCTATGGCTGTACGAAAGCGGATAGGGTGAATGTTGCATGCATATTGTCGAAACTGCCGTCGGCAGCCTTCTGCTGAACAACGGCCAGATCAGTTACAGCTGTCAGCATCGTCTGCTGAGTCAGCTGATCGAAGAATACTCCGAGTCTGTGGAACTGACCCATGATCTGAACCTGCCATGCATAGACGAGATACTGTCCCTGAGGACCGGGAGGAAGCGGAGTCAGAGCGAGTATCGTCAACCCGCTGTTGTCCGCCTTCTCGGTAAGAATGTTCAGTACCTCACCCTGCCTATACTCCGAGGGAAGGAACCGGTTCAGTTCTCCCAGCTGTTGTGTGAGCAGATTGATCTCCTGCTCAAGCACCGCCATGTCTTCAGCAGACCTTGACTGCAGCGTGGCGAGTTCCGCCTGCTTTATCTCAAGGTCCTGCTGCGTTACTTCAATCCTGTCTTTTACCTCGCCGGCTATCTTGACGGGATAGACAAGGATCAGGGCAACGATCAGAAGAATGCCGATGACAAACACATACAGCCGAGGGTCACGTAGACTTATTGCCATCCTACGACCCCCTTAGCCTTTCTTCCTTTTCTTCGTTCGCTGCCTTTGTCATTTGGGCGCCGTTTCTTTGTACTTGAACATCGTGAGGTCAATTGGGTACAGAGAGAGCGTATCGCCCCCCTCTATAGTGTAAGACCCTCCGTCTCCTATATAGGTGTACTCGGCAAGGTTGTTCACGGCTAAGATACCGAAGGTGACATTGGGGCCATCAACGCCCTTGGGACCGCCACCCGCATAAATCTGTATCTCAAAGTGGAACATTCCACCGGCATCGGTAGTGCTGAGGTAAGTCTCCGCAGCTTTAGTGATAATCACCGCCACCCCCTCAGCCGGAAGACTATGCGTTGAGTCGGTGTATATGATCCCGTTGACATATACCTTCGTCTCGTCCATACCAAAAGGGTTGCAGCTGGCCGCGGCTATCGCAAGCAACGCGGCAGACGCAAGCGCTATACGCTTCATCTGGATTCCTCCCTCGCCTCGCCGGGTTGTCCGTCCCCGAGCGGCTCTTCCACACGTTCATCGCGGAATTCGACACGTCTCTGTTCAAAAAGGTCTGCTGTAACCCCGGCATAGTCGCTTACAAGCGGAGCCAGGGCAGCAAGATTCACTGACAATGTCATCTCAAAATTGTACCTGCTCTCTCCGGTGGCTCCGGCTTCCGCAGACAGAGTGTATGTCTGTCCGAAGTTGGCCATCGTGAAGAGCGGTCTCGAACGGTCAGGGCTGATATTCGTGAGTCTTCTCTGAAGCTCAATAATATCACCCCACGTTTTCGCCACACCTGCTATCGCAATATCGGCGCCGGAGAAGACGAGTCCGGTCAGGTAGATCCCCTTCTCGGCTTCGAGTGCAGGCGTCGCCTGCTCCGGATAGAGCGCCCTGCAGAGATACTCAAGTACGTACACAGTGTACTTCTGACCAAGTGAAAGCTCAAGGATCTGCTGCTGCCTGCGGCTGACAGTCTGAGAAAGCTCAGCTGCCTGCTGCT
>JAOZQW010000084.1:2093-3675 GCA_029932015.1 Candidatus Fermentibacteraceae bacterium | reverse complement strand
AGGATCTGCTGCTGCCTGCGGCTGACAGTCTGAGAAAGCTCAGCTGCCTGCTGCTGCTGGCTTATCTGTATGCTCAACTGGGCGATCTGATCCTCAGTCTCAGCAACCTGGACGTCGATCGCGTCTGCCTGTTCGTTCAGATCCTGATAATCCTGGTAGGCGATGAACCCACCGGCCAGGAGTCCAACATATGGTACGATACATAGCACCGTGAGGAAGGGAGTTGCCTGTCGTTCAGGCTTCGCAGCCTTCTTGTGATGGCCCTTCTTCCTTCCGTCTGCCTCCTCGAGAATGTCAATATCCACCATCCCGGTCTCAAATCCCCTGAGGGCCAGACCTGTGCTGACGGCGAGAATCGCACCGAGTGAGTCCCTCTGGTCATCAGGAATGACCGAGTCGGGAACAGTGATATTCCTGAAAGGCTGGAAGTGCTCTACCGGAAGACCGTGCTGCTCGCTGAGTACTGTTGCGAGACCGGGCATCAGGGAGCATCCTCCGCTAATGTACATCTTATCGATGCGAGCATTCTCTCCGGAAGCCTGATAGGTGATGAAGGATCTGCGGATACTCGTTGAGAGTTCCTCAATGACCCTGCCTATGCTGCTTCTGACCTCATCCGTGGATATTCCGTCGGGAACGTCTCCCTTGAGAACACCAAGTGCCACATCGTACTCCAGACCAAGCGAGCGCTGGAGTGCCTCAACGAACCTGGATCCTCCGATGGAGAGGTCTCTGTTGAAGCTTGGGAGACCATCCCGAACGACAACCATGTTCGTAACCTCGGCACCGATGTTGAGAATGGTCACACATTCGTCATCAGAGGGCTGGTACGCATGCTGGAAAGCTCTCTGGAGTGAGAACTGCTCGAGCTCAACAGTAGCCGGTTTAAGACCAGCACCCTGCAGTATACCTCTGTGGAGGTCGACAACCTCCTTCTTGGCGGCGACAAGCAGGACTTCCATCTGCCCTGGAGATATCTCCGGGTTGATGATCTTGAAGTCAAGACTCACTTCGTCGATCCTGAACGGAATGTGCTGTTCGGCCTCCCACTGGATGGCCTGTCTAGCCTCTTCCTCAGACATTTTCTCCATGGGAATGCGTCTTACAATGACGCTCCTTCCGGAGACAGCGCTGTGGATGCTCTTGTTGCTTGGCTTGATACCTGCTTGCCTGACGACCTCGCGAACCGTGTCAATAAGATGCTCACGATTCACGACCTCACCATCAACAATGGTTCCGGGAGCAAGCTCCTGGATTGCGTAGCTGGTCAGGGATACGGCCTTGCCAGACCCTGTCAGCTGAACCACTTTGATGGAATGGCTGCCGATATCAAGACCGACAGTTCCTCTGCCAGATCTTCCCAAGATGAACATTATTTTCCCTTCCCCGGGCAGCACCCCATTTGTGTACAATACACCAAATCACTGCAACCATTATACAAATCGCGCTGTAAAGCAACATCAGGCATAAGGTCTCCCTTCAGCCGTATCAGCTTAGAGGCATTGTACTGTGTTGAATACCCTGCGTCAATACCCTAACTTCATAACTATGGAAGTTCATACATCCCTTGACTCAATTGAGA
>JAOZQW010000084.1:0-1993 GCA_029932015.1 Candidatus Fermentibacteraceae bacterium | reverse complement strand
CAATACCCTAACTTCATAACTATGGAAGTTCATACATCCCTTGACTCAATTGAGATCGATGTATATCTTCGCGCCGGAGGTTGACATGAATGCTAAGAAGCCAACAAGTCTGATATCAAGCATTTCTGATGTGCAGGAGTATGCCAGCCCCTCCGTCCGGCTCACAGTGCCGGTTCGTCCCGACCAGGAGGAACTCCTGACCAGAATAGCCAGAACCATCAGTCAGAACAGGGATCGCAAGCACCGCTCGCAGCGAATAACTAAAGCTTCTATCATCAGAGCCTACATCGACGCTCTCTCTGAACTATCTCTTGATGTCAAGAACATTGACAGCGAAGGGGTCCTGCTTCAGAGAATAATAGAAAGTATGCAGAAATAGCTTCAGGGCACAATCCGCAGCAGCACATATCTTCCAGATGCAACAACAGGCTCTAGTCTGCAGGCTACCAGATATCTCCATTGCTCCAGTTCAGCATCGGAGAGTTCAAATGTCAGGTTAAGGGACGTATAAACCATATCTATTGCGATGTGGGTTATCCCCGTTGAGGTAAGCGAGTCCGCTATTGCATCTCCATCCATACCGCTCCAAACAAGTTCAAGCAGTTCGAGTGGAAGCTTTCTTGCCGTGCTCCTGGCAGGGGCCGGGAAATAGAACGGCCTGTCAAGATTTACCATCAGAGTAGTATCAGATTCACCAAGGTGCGGAGTACAGTCTCTGTAAAAAGAATAATACCCGGTATTCGCTTCCAGGTACTCATCAGTGTCCAGTAGCCGCCAGGGCCTCTCGAGCTCATACAGGTCCAGCAGCCTCTCCCCTGTCCACAGCAGGCAGAGACCTATAATGGCGGCTATCCCCATTCTCAGCACACTGCTGATACTCGAACCAAGCCGGTCGCGGTCGTAGATATTCGAGATCGCTTCAGCTGCGGGAAGCGCCAGCATCACAAGGCCGGGAAGCAGATACCTGGTCCTGATCGCTGTCCCGCTCATAGCTACTGCCAGTACAAGGTAGATCAGAGGAGGGATGAGTTTCTTCCTTCTCCCCTTTACCGCGATAACCGCCAGAACCGAACCAGCAAGAAGAAGAGGACCGCTGGCGCCATCGAACAGTGAAGGATTATCCCATTTCCCGGAAAGGGATATCCTCACGGGAAGCAGCAGGTAGTCCATCGGTCCGGTCACCGCAGGTGAGAATCCATTGGCCGATAGATAATCAGCTCCTCTGCTGCTCAGCTCCACCGCCGGCGGACCGAATACACCTCTGAAGAGCGGATAGACAGGATTCCCCCATTGGATGAGATTCGGAACCAGCCAGATTGCGGACATACCCAGAGCAACGCCCCCACATTTGAGAAGTGTTCGTAGGGACATCCTCCGGAAGTAGAACGGAAGCAGAACACAGATAGTCAGAAGGACAACTGCGCCGTTGTATTTGCAGCATCCGGCCGCCCCGGCCCAGAGCACTGCCATGACAGGAGAGCCATTCTTCCTGATGAGCTCGGTATAAGCAAGCAGAGAGAAGAATACAAGGAATGAATCAGTGTAGCTCCATGTGGCGTTCCTCAGCAGCTCAGGAATGCTCAGGAGGATGAGCAGGGAGAGCAGTGCCGTCCTTCGCGCCCCTCTCCTGAGATATCGGATGATCGGGACGGAGCAGATCGCGAAAAAGCCCAGCAGACTGACCATTCTAGAGGTAATGAATCCGAATGTTCCGCCGCATACGGCATAGAGCGTATGAACAAGGTATGGATAACTGAAGAACTTCGACCACTCAGGTCTGATGATCCTTCCGGCATCGAGCCACAGTCTGGGGAGCATGAGGTGATGTGACATGGCATCCCGCGAAATGGGCGGCAGCAGCGCCAGCGGAAGGAGGATCGCTATCGCAGGGATAAGCAACCGGAGACCATCCGGTCTGGCCATCCTCCCCGGGCGGAACCAGAGGATCACTCCGCTTGCCAGAACAACCCAGAGCAATGGCCTCGCAAGAAGC
>JAOZQW010000381.1 GCA_029932015.1 Candidatus Fermentibacteraceae bacterium | reverse complement strand
CCGACTGGACGAGATCGGCATGAATACCATCTCCACCAGTCCGCCTCCGGTCGGAACCATTAACCCCGGAGAGTACGATCCCGCTACCGGCATAATGGTCCGCTGGCCTCTGGGACTTCCTTGGGAGCTCCTGATATCCATTTCCAGCAATACCGAACTATGGGTTATCTGTACGTCTGCACAGCAGAGTACGGCTGAGGCAGCTCTCAGTGGAGCTGGCTGCAACATGGCCAATGTCGGCTTTATCAACGCTGAGACCAATTCCATCTGGGTGCGTGATTACGGTCCCTGGTTCGTGGTGCTGCCCGATGGAAGCCAGGGAATATTCAACTACAGCTACAACCGACCCAGACCTCTCGACAATAACTTCCCTGTTGTCATTGGTGCAGAATGGAGTATCCCAGTCTACACCTCCACTGTTATACATACCGGCGGCAATTACATGTCCAGCGGTCTGGGACAGTCCATGTCCACCGATATGGTCTATCTCGAGAACGGCGGTGATGAAGCCTGGGTGAATGGGCAGATGGAGGATTACCTCGGCGTTTCACCCTATCTGACATATGCTGATCCACAGGCCACCTATATCGATCACATCGACTGCTGGGCCAAAATGCTGAGTCCCGACAGAATACTCATTCTCCAGGTCCCCATTTCGAATCCCAATTATGCCGCAATTGAGGCAGTGGCGGACCTCATCGGCTCGACTCCCAGTCCCTACGGAACCCCATGGAAGGTCTATAGAGTACCTAGTAGCGGAAATGAGGGCTACACGAACAGCCTGATCAGTGACGGCCATGTCTATCTGCCAGTCTGGGACAGCAGTTACGACTCGGGCGCCTTTGCCGTATACGAAGAGGCGCTTCCAGGATATACTATCGAAGCATTCCCTTACAGTGGCTGGCTTACAACCGATGCCCTGCACTGCAGGACGAGGAACGTAATGGACAACGAGATGCTCCTTATCGAGCATACACCGGTTGATCCCCTCCAGCATGCGGGAGTTCCAGTAACAGTAGCTGCGAGGATAAGGTGCAATCCTGCCAACAGCCTCGCTGTCACCGAGGTTGCTCACAGGAGCGGCGGCTCAGGTCCCTTTACATCGCTTTCGATGACCTCGACCGGCGCTGACTCCTTTACTGCTGATATCCCCGGTCTCCCGGACGGGGAACAAGTGGAGTATTACATCCGTGCAACTGATGACTCCGGCAGGGATGAGTCCAGACCGAGGTATGCTCCCAATACCTGGTTCTTCGAGTATGAAACATCCTCGACCGGGATAGGCGGCTCCACTCCATTTGAGGGTTTCACCATCCTGCAGGCTGCTCCAAATCCCTTCTCTGGTGCTGTAAGTATCGGATACCTGAGTGACTCTCCGCGGACGGTGGCTCTCACTGTGCATGATGTCTGCGGCAGGATAGTGGAATCCCATACTCTGGAGGCTGAGGCCGGAGCAGGCAGTCTGGAATGGACCGCAGATGAAGCACTCCCCCCCGGGATCTACGTCATCCGGGGTGTCTCAGGAGACATCACTTCACAGAGGACAGTTACTCTGATAAGGTAGGAACACACTGGCCTCTTCGAGGTAGAGCATTCCGAAGAGGACATCCACATCGAGGGAGGCCAGTTTATGAGAAGCATTCTGTTTCTGTCACTGACGGCTGCTATGCTTGTTGCAGGCTGCACGATGATCACACATATCCACGAGCATCCCGTGAAACCTGTTGTTGTGCACGATACTGTATTCGTCGAGTCTCCTTCAGCGCCCGAGTCCGAGTCCTGGAGCGGTCCCGGTCAGGAGGGCCAATACGAGCATGGGGAATCAGCTCCTCCGACAGGCATGATCACATTCGAAGAGATGCTTGATCCCGGTACAGCGATGGTTGAGACCATCATCGATTACGATAATGGAGTGACGAGCCATCGGATGTACGGGAATGTTCTATCCGGTTTCGGGCTGCGTTTCGAGCTGAATATGATGATCATCAGTTACAGTAGTGGCTTTTCTGAGTATTACCTTGTTCCACAGTTCTCAACCCTGAGAAATTGGGATGGCTTCAGCAGTAGCATCTCAGATATGTCCGGAGCGACCAGTGATCCCGGCGATGGATCAGTGATTCAGATTAATGATCCCTCTGTGGATCTGAGCAGGGCGGAGGCGCCCGGTATTTCGCACTCTTCATCTTCCGAGGATAGGACCTTCCTGAGCCTGATAGTCGGAAGGGACACATGGGAGTACTCCGGGGGGGACCTGGACGATTATGACTGCGAGGGACTGACCATCGGCAGGTATGAGATCACT
>JAOZQW010000380.1 GCA_029932015.1 Candidatus Fermentibacteraceae bacterium | reverse complement strand
TGATGGAAGCGCTGACCTCGGCATGGCCTCGCGGGATGTGAAGCAATCCGAGATGGAGGAGACTCCTGAGCTTGTCGTTCATACCATCGCCAGAGACGGAATAGCCATAGTGACCGAACCCGGTGTCGGTGTCGGGGAACTGACCCCGGAGCAGGTCTGCGACATCTTTGCCGGCACGATCACAAACTGGAGCGAGATCGGCGGCCCCGACATGGTCATAACAGTAGTTGCGCGTGAAGAGGGTTCCGGTACTCGTGCCGCCTTCGAGGATATGATCATGGCTGACGATGCCCTCATTACCAGTGGGGCTATCCTCCAGTCGTCAAATGGCGCTGTCCGAACTACAGTGGCAGTCACGCCCGGCTCAATTGCATTCCTCTCATTCGGTTATCTGGACGAGACAACTGTTCCCATTGCCATCGGTGGATATCTCCCCACCGAGGAGAATGCTGCAGCCGGCACGTACAGGATCGTCAGACCCCTTTCTATGATAACACTGGGAACGCCTGAGGGCGCGACAGCTGCATGGCTCGAGTTCATCATGAGTGCCGATGGTCAGGCCATCATTGCCTCAGAAGGATATCTACCGATCAGTTAGCGTCGGAAAGGAAGGGAAGGAAGGCTGCCCGGAATGAACAGGAAGCAGGCTACGGAGACTGTTGTGAAAACTGTCTTCATGGTGTCGGCGCTGACGTCAATTCTCATCGTCCTGCTGATCGGAGTATTTACGCTCAGGGAGGCACTGCCGGCCTTTCGGGAGATAGGAGTAGGCAAACTGCTCACGGGAACGGTATGGCGCCCGGGACAGGGGCAGTACGGTATCCTGGCGATGATAGCGGGATCCGGCCTGGTGACTCTGGGGTCGGTGATTCTCGGTGTGCCACTTGCTCTTGGCTGCGCAATTTTCCTTTCCGAGATCGCGCCACCCGGTGTAAAGGCAATTGTGAGACCTTCGATCGAACTGCTGGCCGGGATACCCTCGGTAGTGTACGGTCTGTTCGGCATGGTAATACTGGTACCATTTGTGAGGAGTCTTGGGGTACCCGGCAATACCGGTTTCGGACTCCTCTCTGCATCCATCGTTCTCGCCATGATGATCCTGCCAACGATAGCCAGCGTCGCCGAGTATGCCATCAGGAGCGTCCCTCAGGGCTTCAGGGAGGCCTCTCTGGCCATGGGTGCAACCAGGTGGGAGACCATGAGACGAGTTATTCTGCCAAGTGCCCGATCCGGAATAATGTCCGCCATTGTACTCGGGCTTGGAAGAGCTCTCGGTGAGACCATCGCTATGATCATGGTCATCGGCAACTCAGTCATAGTGCCTGCGGCACTCAACGATAACCCGCTCACCATCTTTCTCAGTAGAGCCCGAACCCTTACGGGAAACATCGCGGTCGAGATCAACTATGCCACCGGTCTGCATGAGAGCGCTCTTTTTGCAACAGGGGTCGTACTCTTCGCTCTAATAATGATAATGAACTCCTCCGCCAGGATGCTGATAGGTCGAAAGAAGTGGGAGAAAAAGCGATGAGCAGCCTCAGAGCCAGGAAGGTTGCCCAGGGGGGAGCATTTTCCCTGATCTGGCTGGCGGCTGCCCTCAGCGTCGGGATAATGCTTCTTGTGGTTGGCTATGTAGTGGTGAGAGGGCTGTCGCACATAACACTGGAGTTCTTCACCACCCCTCCGCGTGGCGGGCTCTCCGGCGAGGGAGGAATATCATCCACCATAGTCGCGACCATCTACCTTGTAATAAGCACCAT
This sequence comes from Candidatus Fermentibacteraceae bacterium, assembly GCA_029932015.1. Lineage (GTDB taxonomy): Bacteria > Fermentibacterota > Fermentibacteria > Fermentibacterales > JCC-6 > JAOZQW01. The sequence continues at coordinate 565 of JAOZQW010000380.1, read as the reverse complement.
TGTATTTGCCACTCCCCTGGGAGTGGGGGCCGGCATATTTCTGGTGGAGTATGCGGATAACTTCAGGAGCCGTTTCGCGAGGAGGCTTGTCTCCGCTGCAAGGTTCGGTGTTGAGACCCTGGCGGGTGTACCATCGATAATATTCGGTCTCTTCGGATATGCCCTGTTCGTCACAGCCATGCATTTCGGGTTCTCCATACTGTCCGCCGCTCTGGCGGGTGCGTGTCTGGTCATTCCAGTCATCATCAGAACCACGGAAGAGGCACTGAAGTCGGTCCCGGATTCCTACAGGGAAGCCTCTCTGGCCCTCGGGGCCGGCAGGTGGGAGACAATATGGAAAGTGGTCCTTCCTTCCTCTGTCTCAGGTATATCCAGCGGACTGATACTCAGCGCAGGAAGGATCGTCAGCGAAACCGCCATTTTCTATGTGACACTTGGAGGCAGCTACAGGACGCCGACTTCCATTATGTCCAGCGGCCGCACGATGGCTCTGCATGTTTATTACCTGGCAATGGAGACAAGAGCCTTCGACAAAGCGCTGGCCACAGGAGCTGTGCTGGTAGTG
>JAOZQW010000002.1 GCA_029932015.1 Candidatus Fermentibacteraceae bacterium | reverse complement strand
AGCTTCGAGATCTGTCCCGAGAATCCGGAAAGAACCGCTGTCACTACGGCGCTGCAGCCCAGGATCAGCCCGGTCTCAGCCGGGCTCAGTTCCGTGATGTGCTGAAGGTAAAAGCTCATCAGGAACCAGATACCGTAAGTGGAATACTGACGTACTGCCGTAGTGAGCGAGGAGAAGCGGAACTCGTGGTTTGACCTGAAAAGCTGGATGCGTAGAAGAGGGCTGGGGATCCGGGTCTCATACAAGCCGAATGCGAAGAGCATCAGGATGGCGAAAGGTATGAGGAAGTAGCTTGTCTCAGATGGGAAGAGGGAGAAGCCCAGCAGGAATGAGACTATGAAGAGACTGTAGAAGAGTGTGCCGGTCAGGTCAAAACCCTTCTGACTGGGATCCCCGTCTCCCGTGGGGACTTTGCGGAAGATCAGAAGAAGGCAGGCCGCTCCGAGGATAGCGTTGAAAGCGAATATCCACCTCCATGACAGGTAGTGGATTACAACGCCGCCGAGGAAATTACCGGAAAGCGTACCTATGCTTATAACAGAGATCAGAATCCCGTAGATCGATTCCCGTTCCTTCGGTTCGCATGCCCGGTATAGAAAAGCCCGACCCGTTACCGCGATCATCGCTGAGCCGCTGCCCATAGTGAAGAAGCTCAGGGCCAGCAGTCTGAACTCACCCGAGAGGGCAACTGCCGCGGAGCCGGCCACATATGTCCAGACACCTGTTACGAATGAGTTCCTGTTCCCTATCCTCCTGGCGATTCGACCGATGGGAAGCCCGACCACAGCTCCCGCGATCAGATATGTGGTAGGGATCCATGCAGCGTGTACTGTGCTTAGTCCAAGCTGTGTTGTGATCACGGGAAAGGCGATGTTGAAGCTTACTGCAGCGAAGGGGACCAGGAAACCGAAGAGGAGGACAGGAAAGACCATTACGGCCTTGCTCCTGTCGCGCAAGATCTCTCCGATAATGCTCATGTCCCCTCCCACTGATCAGGACGATAAATCATGCCACGAGTTTAACAGGGCCCAATTACAAGAATCTCTCGTGTCGGGGTTCAGTCCTCGGACGGTGCGTAGGTAACCGGACCATTCGGCCACTCCGTCGTCAGCAGCCATCCCTGTGGATAGCCGACACCATACCCCATGTGCCCGGGCGCATTCACAAACCCCTCATCGTATCGGGCTATGAGAATATGGGAGAGATCCCACCAGGCGGAAACAACGGTGTCAGCATTAGAGGTGCACCATTCTGTCAGCAGCGCCACCCTCTCATCAGCATCCATCGTCATGGTCAGGCTGTCGAGATAGGCCACTGACCGCAGTTCCCGGAGTTCGATCTCGTCCTGCATGTCCTCGATATCCTTCCGGATATAGGAGTACTTTATGGCTGACCATTCAGAGACGAGATTGAAGGCCCACCATGCGCTCTCCAGACTGAACTCGGCAGTGTTACAGGTCTGGTAGTTCAATGGCAGATCGGAAATGCCGCAGTAGAAGGGGACGAAGCAGGTCTCACTGGGCCTGTTCGGGCCGAACCAGCAGATCCCGCCCACTGCGTCCGGAAGCCATGACCTCCCCTGGTTCACGCTGAGGTAACCGGTGTAGTGCACTGAGATCGGACGTTCCCATGCGCCCTCAGGGGGAGTATATGAGCTGTCCACAACACCGCTCCCGTCGTAGGGACCGTAGTAGCGGTACGGATAGCCGAAGGGTCCTGCAGCAGGACCGGTGGTCATATCAAACTGCGTGCCCTCGTAGTGGTCCCTGTGCAGGGCCATCACATCCCTGGTGGTCAGCGGTGTGTCAGGTTCTGCGGAGAAAGGGTAATCCCTGGTGAAACCACCTTCGACCCAGGGGGACAGCTCCAGAGACGGGGCAACTCTTGAAAGCACTCTCCATACCCTTCTAAGGCTGTAGTAGGGGTGACGATACTCACCATTGCTGACTGCTGAGAGCCAGTCGAGTGTGCCGTCCTCCGGGCTCCACCAGCCACGGGCCTCGCAGGTCTCGAACAGATTATCGCTATAGATGAGATCAGGATCAGAGGGATCAATATCCCTGATACGGAACTCGTTGGCCGCAACGAAGACATGACCGTCCGGCACCCTTTTAGCAACCCAGAGGCCGCCTGTGCTGTCCATGGTGCCGCAGCACATCTCCATCACCCAGGCTTCGTTGGGATCACCCAGCAGTAGAGTCTCCCCTGTCCCCCAGTAGCCGTATTCATCGATCAGCTCCCCTATCAGACGGACCGCATCGACTGCGGTGGAGCAGCGTTCCAGAGCGACCCTGGAGAGTTCGGCTGAATAGAAGATCCTGCTGCCCGGCTCGGGGTCGAGCTGAATCCTGGCGTCACAGGTACACTCTCCGATCATCAGCTGGCGCTCGTTCATAATGCCATAAATACCATCGAAATAGGAGAATGTGCTTTCTGTCTGCGGGATAGTCCCAAGCGGGATCGAGATCGGGTATCCGGGAGTGTCGTATCCCGGACCCCTCTCGGGACAGACGAGTCTCGGATAAGTGTAGCAGTTGTACTCAGGGAATTCCCCCAGGGCGTTGCCGGCGCAGTAGACGTTTCGCTCGGCGCCGGGCTCATATGACATGGCGGGGACGAAGATCATTCTTTCGTCCTCCAGCTCATTGTCATCCGAATGGGTTACATACATCGACCCGTCCACAGAGGCGGCAGGCGTGACGATTATCGTTGTACAGGCGAAGGCTGCGCCCGCAAGGAGCAGCAGAATTGTCAGTAATCGGTTCATGGACGATCCCTCCAGTTTATCGCACTCGGTATCCCTCCATCAGAATTGTACAGCATGGAGAGTCTGCCGGAATTGTACCCCTTACCATTACGCTACCCTCCAATCGGCAGACCGTCCAGATGCATTCACCTGATGTTCACATGATCGCTGGTGTGGTTCTCTTCAGCACCGTGGAGATCAGCATGCTAATTGACGATATCTCGTACTGTGTTGACATTAAACAGGTTGATTCTCTTGACTTCTGTAGTTGATGGTGACATGCAATAGCCAATCATTGAAAGGCAGGCATTAATGCGGACCATGATGCAGACCGTAAGACGTACTTGAGCCGGGCTCTGGGGTCCGGTCCGGGTCCCGAGTCTTATAACTGCGTCCTCGGTCCGTACCACCTCCCCCTGACCCTTCCATAACGCGGAGCGATCGGCGCAAAACAGGGAAGACGGCTCATCCGTGAGTCTGGAGCCGATTCTGGAAGCCGTCATCCGGGAAGGGTGTAACCATGCGTAGAGCCATTATTATGAACATGGTCCTGCTGGCGGGAGCCGCAGATTACAGACAATGATTGGAGACAGGACATGAAATATCTGCTGGCTGTCACGGCAGTGATTGCTCTTTGTGCGGCAGATGACCAGGTGGAGATAGGCTGGGACGAGTTCCCGGCCAATGAGCCATTCTGCGCTGATTGCGCCCTGAGCATGAGATATCAGGTGCTGTACCTGGAGAGCGAGATTGGTGGAGCGATGGAGATCTCCAGTTTCTCGATGATGAGCACACCTTCTACGGGGAGTTCTGTCTTCCTTGACACCCTGGTCATCTATATGGGTAATTGTGATGAGATATCGCTTGGAACTGATTACGAGGCCAACTATCGGGAGGGGAGCAGGATCAAGGTGCTGTGGCAGGAGAACTGCACGGTCCTGGCTCCCCAGGCGGGTGAGTGGTTCGATATTGAACTCGACCAACCGTTCTGGTACGATGGACAGGGTGGACTCATCATCGAATTCGCCTGGCCCGACGGTTATGATCATGTCTACAACTACAACTGGAGCACCACTACAGAAAGGTCACTTCACGGAGGATGGGGAGCTGCGACTGGTTTCACGACTGCCGATGTGCCACGAATCCTTCTAAAGGGCGCCCTTTCACTGGAAGGAATGACGTTCGGAGGGATCAAAGCCTGCTTCGGGATGTAACTGTGGTAGGTGTATGAGTATCAGAGGAATTCCCGGGAGAGGTTGAGTTCGGTCACAGCCATCAACCTCTCCCTACCCAGTTCGCTCAGTACAGGTATGTATCTTTACCCGCAGGGCTGCTCCTGGTTCTACTGTACGCTGTAGCTCTCCAGGTCGATCCGGAACTGCACTCCGTCTTCCGAAACCTGCTCACTGAGTATACCGGTTCCCCTGTGGAAATATGTATCCATCTGTTCGTCTGGAGATCCAGGATCAGTCTCCCTGATGATAGCGCAATTGGTGAAATCTGCGGCGGGTACTGAGATCGATGCAGTGAGACTGATCATTTCGCAGATGGCTGAGGAATCCGAATCGGGATTCCATGTCTCTCCAAGCGTAAAGGGCAAGGGAGCCAGAAGAGTGTAGTCCGTTGAGAGAGTGTCGTCGTAGCCCCGCATCTCATCCCCGGTATTCCGAATGTAAACGAAATTCGTGTCAATCCAGGTCCAGGAAGTGTCAGGTTCAGTACTGGTGAAATTCATTTCCATAATAGTCCTGAATTCGTAGACCTGGAAACCTCCCGAGTGATCGAGGAGGGCGGTGACCAGACGCTTTGATGAACCGCTGAGATCAACAGTGTCAGCATCCATAGACATGTAGCCGCTTAGTTCACCGGTCCACCAGTTCCCTACGGAAAGAGGCAGCCAGTCACCCGTGGGTCCAGGACCTGGGCCGACGGGATCATCTCCGCATGAAACAACCATGAGAACTGCCGCACCAGCGAGGAGTATCATCTTCCAGTTCATCATTAACCCCTTTCGAAAGACATGCAATTCAATATCGGTCACATCTGAATAATAACTATCCACCCGGTTCAGTAGTACCCTGGCAGGAGTAATAACCGACTAATTGGGTAGGATGTTGTCTGATAGCCATATGCGCCTCTCATACACCTTGACGAGAGTTGTTTCCTGAGCTAGCGTTCCATATTCGAATATGCGAATATCCTTACTGTGATATTGCCTGGCAGCGCTGGGATATCGTTACTTCTGAATCACCCGGATTCAATGAAGATCAGAGACAGTACTGAGAAGGAAACAGCCCTTACTGAAGACTCCTGCAGGAAGAGAGAAACAATGGCTACCCAGACTCTGGATACACTCGGACTCAAGTGCCCCCAGCCCATACTGAAGATCGCCATTATTGCCAAGCAGCTTCAGCAGGGCGACATGCTTGAGGTATTTGCGGATTGTCCCTCATTTCCTGCGGACATCAAGGCCTGGTGCGAGAGGACCGGTAAGGTCCTGCTCTTCTGTTCGACTGACGGAGAAGGAAAACACTCAGCCCAGATCCAGTTTTAGCGGTACAGCCAGAGTCTGGAGAAACGCATGCCTGACTTCCACCCCAGGATCATAGGTTTCCTGTGCAACTGGTGCACCTATGCTGCAGCGGACCTTGCCGGCTCGTCCAAGCTGGAGCTCCCGCCTGAATTCACAGTGATAAGAGTGATGTGCTCCAGCCGGATCGATCACAACCTCATTCTATCGACCTTCTACCGTGGAGCCGATGGTATCCTCGTTGCCGGCTGCCATCCGGGAGACTGTCATTATGGTGAGGGCAATTACTACGCCAGGCGCAGATTTGCCCTTCTAAAAAAGGTCATGGAGACTCTTGACCTGGAGCCTGAACGCCTCGAACTGCGCTGGGTCTCTGCTGCAGAGGGTAATCGCTATGCAGAAGTGGTAAACGAATTTACAGATCGGATCCGGAAACTGGGACCCAGTCCGATCCGGACCTCGACGAGGTTATAGGATATGACTCAGGCGGAGAGCATTCTCGTTATTGGGGCCGGCATTGCGGGGATGAAGGCGAGCCTGATGCTGGCTGGACCTGCGAGAAAGGTCTACCTTGTTGAAAGGCTTCCCATAATTGGGGGGAAGACGATCAAGAACGAGGAGAGCTTCCCCAATATGGAATGCTCCACCTGTATGGTTGCCCCTATACAGCAGGCCGTTCTTCAGAACCCGCACATCGAGACGCTCACCTACAGTGCAGTCGAGAGCATTGAAGGATCTGCCGGAGACTTCAGTGTATCTGTCCGGATAAAGGCCAGGTACGTCAGTCTTGAGGCATGCATAGGCTGCGGGATGTGTTTCGAAGTCTGTCCGGTGACGCTCCCAAATGAGTGGGAAGAAAGCCTTATCGAGAAGAAAGCCATTTATGTCCCATGCTCAGGGTCACTTCCCAATGTACCTGTCATTGATTCAGAGCGCTGCCTGAAACTCAACGGCACGGAGGAGTGCAATCTCTGTGTGGAGTCGTGCGCATTTGAGGCCATCAACCTCGAGGATGAGGACAGGCTGCTGGAGCTCAAAGTGGGCGCTTTGATACTTGCAACAGGCTCAGAGACCTTCGACCTCAGTGCGCTGCCCGGGCTCGGCTACGGAGCGCTGCCGGGAGTTTACTCACCGATGGAGTTCGAGCGGCTCTTCGCCTCCAATGGTCCGACCATGGGTGAGATAACGCTGAGAGGCTCCGGAGCTGTGCCGGACAGGGTGGCAATCGTACACTGCGCTGGCCGCGAGGAGCAGGGATACTGCTCCGGTATATGCTGCATGTATTCGTTCAAGTTTGTACGGTTCCTGAAGCACAAACTTCCAGATGTGCAGGTATTCAACATTCATTCCGATGTATGTGTACCCGGAAAAAATTACGAGGATTTCTTCCGAAGCGTCAATGGCGGAGATACAGAGATGCTCTTCACCTCCTCCATTGCTGACGTGCATGTATCCGGGACTGACTCCGGCCTGCGCGTTGCCTATCCGGACGGGGGGGGAGTCACGGCAGACCTTGAAGTGGACATGGTCATTCTCGCGGCAGCCATTATTCCGGCACCACTCACTGCCCGGCTTGCTGAACTCGCGGGGGTAGAGCTGGACGATTCCGGGTTCATAAGAACCTCACTGGATGGTAGCGGGTCCATGGAGACCTCCAGAGCCGGGATATTCACGGCCGGGACGGTGGAAGGTCCCAAGGACATCCAGAGTACCGTGATACAGGCGGAATCAGCCGCCGGGCAGGTAGCCTTCCTGATGAGCAGTATGGCTGATCTGACGGAGAGAGACCCATCCGGGAAGTCGGTGAAGTCTTGAGCGAGACCGGTACCGGGAAGACTGAAATGACCGCCAGAGTAGGAGTCTACCTCTGCGAATGCGGACCGAACATCGCGGGGAAGATAGACCTGGACAAAGTCATGGCCGACATCCTTTCCGAGAGCGATCGCTACAGGAATGTGGAACTTGTCATCAGGCGGTACGGATTCCTCTGTTCAGGTCCCGGCAAGCAGTACCTCGAAGATGAGATAAAAGAGAACGGACTCACACACCTGGTGGTGGCAGCGTGCTCCCCCCGCGATCATGACTCGACTTTCATGGGAGTCTGCGCCAGGACCGATCTGAACCCCTACCTCTATCGAATAGTCAATATCAGAGAGCAGTGCTCATGGGTCATCACCGATCCCGAAGAGGCTACCGAAAGGGCAGCCACATACATCCGTGGGAGCATTTCGAGGGTGCTGCGTCAGTCATCCCTGTTCGAGAAGCCTCTTGAGATCAATCCTGATGCAGTGGTCATCGGCGGAGGAGCGGCCGGAATGGAAGCTGCCCTGGCCCTGTCCAGTGACCTCCGGCGGGTATTCCTGGTGGAAAAAAGTGCCTCACTGGGAGGCGGCTGTGGAATCACTATGCCGCAGGAGAAAGCTGTCATCGAGGACCCGAACGTGGATATCTACCTTGAGACGCAGATGAGCAGTGTCATTGGTTTCCTGGGCAACTTCGAGATTGGGCTCAAGTCGGCCGATGGTAAGGATGAAGAGATAACCGCAGGTGCCATCATTCTCGCTATTGGAAGCGATTACTCTGATCCGCAGGAGAGCGGTCGGATCAGTTTCAGCGAATCGGACGAGGTCCATATTCTTGCGGAGGCAGAGAGAACCCTTGAAGCCGCAGGGGATCTGAAGCTCCGCGATGGGACCATGCCTGAAACAATTGCAGTGGTACACTGCGTGGGTCGCGAAGAGCAGGGATACTGCTCCGGTGTCTGCTGCAGCAGTTCACTGAAACTGGCTGCCGCCATTCGCAGACTTTCTCCCGAAACTGCGGTGACCTCGGTATACCGTGACCTCTGCCTGCCTGGTGCAGATGGGGAGAATGTCCTCCGCATGGCCCGGGAGAGCGGGGTTGAGCTTATAAGGACTAAAGGAACCTCTCTTTCGGGGATGGAACTCGATCTGGAGAAGATGGATGGGACGAGTGAAAAGCGCTCCTTCGACATGATAATTCCAGCAGCAGCAATCGTCCCTGCAGCCGATACCGTTTCACTGGCTGAAATGCTGAGGATACCTCTTGATGAGCATGGCTTCTTCAAAGAGGCGCATCGGATGACAGATCCCGCGGGCACGACCACCGAAGGGGTCTTTATAGCGGGAACAGCTCATGGACCGATGAGCGTCATGAGTTCCATGCGATTCGCCCGCGCCTGTGCAGGGCAGGTCCTCACACGGCTGGTGCCCGGAGAGCGCATAGTGCCGGAGGTGAAGGTAACCGAGATACTCGAGGCCTATTGCACCGGCTGCGGCAATTGCCTTGATGTCTGCGTATACGGAGCTATCTATGCCGACACTGACCGTGGTATTTCTGTTGTGAATGAGGCGGTATGCAGGGGCTGCGGCAACTGTTTCGCAAGCTGTCCATCCGGCGCGCTCCGGACCAGGCATTTCACCAATGAGCAGATCTTCCGCGAAGTCGACGAAGCGCTGCGATGAATCGAACGAGCAGCCGCTGCAGGAGCCATGAAGTGGAGAAAGGGATATTTTGATACCCGAGACCGAACGGATGGCAGCTGTTCTGCCGGTGGGATCTGATCTGTCCGGCGCCATGAACAGATTTCTGAAGACCATACTCGAGAAGGACATTGTGGATGCCGTTCTCATGCCCATGAAGGTCCCTTCCGGTGATTCCTTCGCATGGATAATAATGAGTGATTCTTCCATTGTGGATGATGCCGAGGCGATGGCCCCGGTAATGCCGGTACAGGGGGCCAGAGCCCTCCGCAGCCTGACAAGAAAAGGCGAAGGCAGCATCAGGGTCCTTGCTCTGATGAGACCCTGCGAGATCAGGGCTGCCATTGAACTCTCCAAGCTGGGTCAGGTGAAGACTGAGAATCTCATCCTTGCGGCCTATGACTGTCCGGGCGCTGTTCCGATGGACAGTTTCGTCAGCGACCCCTCCTCCGGGGAGGATCTGTTCAGGAAAATGCTTGCCGGGGAAGATGTGAGCGCAGGGGAAGTTAAGCCCTCCTGCACGAGCTGCGTCGAATTTTCAATGACCGACGCTGACCTGCACTTCGGGCATTTTGGACTTGGGGGTACTGAAGTACTGCTCATTCCCGGTTCTCCGAAAGGTATGGAGATTCTAGAAGCTCTCGAGCTTCCTGCAGATCGCGAGACCTCTATATGGGACGAGGCCGTCAGGAAGAGAAGAGAGAAGCAGGTGGCCTCAAGGGATGCAGCCTTCGAGGAAACAGGTGAGAATATCCGGGGCGTCCAGGGGATGCTGAATGTATTCGCTGATTGCATAAGCTGCCGCAACTGCCGTGCTGCCTGTCCGATCTGCTACTGCAGGCTCTGCCATTTCGAATCCGAGACGGCGAAGCAGGACCCCAATTCACGGTTGGACTCTGCGGTGACTCGGGGAGGAATTTCGCTTCCCGCTGACCGGATGCTTTTCCATACAGGCAGAATGACGCATATGAGCCTCTCCTGCGTCTCCTGCGGACAGTGTTCCGATGCCTGCCCGGCGGACATCCCTGTAGCGCAGGTCTTCAGTTTTGTGGCAGATCGTACGCAGAAGGCATTCGAATACTCCGCCGGGAGGAATGACGGAGACCCGCTGCCTCTCAGGAGCTTCATGAAGTCGGAGCTGTCCGGGATACACGAGATGGTCTCCGATGCTGAGCCCGGAGGTCACGCTCATGAATAGTATTGTGATGAAACAGGACGCCTCTACCGCCATAAGGGAGCTGCTGGCGTATCTTCTCTCCAGCAGCAGGGTGGATGCTGTCCTGACAATGAGACAGGTGCCGGAGACAGGCTCCTGCGACCTTGGTCTGATCACCGACCCGTCGGGTATGGTCGAGGCAGAGCCGTTTCTGCCGGTAATGACCGCTAACGCAGGCCAGGCACTCTCCTCCATCTCCATGTCCGGGAAACGGATAGCCGCCGTACTGAAGCCCTGCGAGCTGCGGGGATTCACTGAGAGAGTAAAGAGGGAGCAGGGCTCTTTCGACAACCTGCTGACCATAAGCAGTATCTGCGGTGGAGTATTCCCCCTGGAGAAGGTTATTTCAGGGGACCTGGAAAAACTCGTTCCCCGCTACATTGAGAAGACTGCTCGCGCCGAAGCCCCCCGAGGATTGAGGGAGACCTGTAAGGCATGTGAGGAATTCGTGCCGATGAACGCGGACATCTCGGTCTCCGTCACAGAGCATGGATCCCTGATGCATCTTCACTCCGACAGGGCCGAGGAGTACACTGAAGGGTTCGAAGGGGAACGGATCGAGGCCAGGGCGGACCAGTCTCATATCGACAGAATGATGAAGTCCCGTTCAGCCGCGAAGGGAAAACTCTTCCAGTCGCTGGAGAAGAGCAGTGGGCTGGACGGTCTGGTTGATCTCTTCGGGAAGTGTGTGGGATGTCACGGATGCAGCAGGGTCTGTCCAATCTGTTACTGCCAGCACTGTGATTTCGAGTCAATAAACTTCGACTACAACCAGCCGTATTTCCAGGAGAGCCTGGAGGCCAGGGGCGCGCTGCGCCTTCCCCCGGACACGATCCTTTTCCAGCTCGGCAGGCTCACTCATATGAGCTTTTCCTGTGTGGGCTGCGGTATGTGTTCGGATGTCTGTCCCGTTTCGATACCAGTCGCGGGGATATTCAAGAAGACCGGAGAGCGGACCGCCGGGCTTTTCGATTATGTGCCGGGCAGGGATTCTGAGGAGCCGATACCGGTGATGGTATTCAAGGAGGAGGAACTCGGTGATATCGGATAAGCACGATGATTTTACGCCGAGGATAACCAGCTTCCTCTGCAAGTGGTGCTCATATACCGGAGCGGACCTTGCCGGCACCAACAGGCTGCAGTATCCGACCTCGATAATCCCGATCCAGGTGATGTGCTCCAGCAGGGTTGATCCGGTCTTCCTGATAAAGGCTTTCCTCAGCGGCTCGGATGGAGTCCTAATGGGGGGATGCCATCCTGGAGACTGTCATTACGAGACCGGCAATTACCATACAAGGAGAAGGTTCGCGATCCTGAAGGAGATATTCGATTCTCTCGGGCTGGAGTCAGATAGGCTCAAACTCTCCTGGATATCGGCCTCAGAGGGACCGAAATTCGCTCAGGTATCCAATGAGTATACGGAGCAGATCAGGAAGATGGGCAAGAATCCGACCCGGAAGAGCGTGTTCCTGTGAGAGAGAATACCGCCCGGAAGTCGGTCCTTGTCCTGGGGGCAGGCATTGCCGGCATCCAGGCCTCACTGGATCTTGCCGAGATGGGCATTACGGTCCACCTCGTTGAGGACACTCCCACCATCGGGGGCCGTATGCCCCAGCTGGACAAGACCTTCCCTACAAACGACTGCTCCATGTGCATCCTATCTCCGAAGATGAGTGAATGCATAAGACATCCGCTTATCAAGCTTCACATAATGTCCAGTCTCGAGGGAATATCCGGGGAACCCGGTGATCTGAAATGCAGAGTGATCGAACGGGCCAAGTATGTTGATCCTTCGAAATGCGTTTCCTGCGGTCTCTGCGAAGAGAAGTGTCCGGTCAAACTGGATGATGTATTCGACGTAAGCCTTCGGAAGACCAAAGCGATCTCACGCTACTTTCTGCAGAGTATTCCCTCGGAGTACACTATCAAGCGGGAGCACTGCCTGTACCTGACAAAGGGAGTATGCAGGCTCTGTGAAAAGGTATGTCCTACTGGTGCGATCGACTACGAGGATAAGGACAGGGAAATTGAGCTGAATGTCGGCGCAGTGATACTTGCCACCGGTATTGACCCGTTCGATCCCATCAGCATAGGGCAGTATCACTACCACAGCAGCGTGAATGTCGTCACCGCGCTCGAGTTCGAGCGGATGCTCTCCGCTTCCGGTCCCCTCGGAGGGCATGTGGTCAGAGCTTCCGACGGCAGGGAGCCGTCGACACTTGCCTTCATCCAGTGCGTAGGGTCACGGGATTCCGGGATTAACAGGAATTACTGCTCTTCGGCCTGCTGCATGTTCGCCATCAAACAGTCCATCATTGCAAGAGAGCATATGAAGGAGCTGAAGGCCTCCATTTTCTATATGGATATCAGGGCTTTCGGTAAGGATTTCGACAAGTACTACGATAAGGCGGAGAACAAGTACGGCGTTCGCTTCACCAGGGCCAGAGTTGCCGATATCATTGAACTGACAGATGGCAGTCTGGAGCTGAAGTACACATTTGAGAACGGCAGTATTCAGCGGGAAGCCTTCGATATGGTAGTTCTCTCTACGGGGCTGCAGCCCCGGCCGGAAACACGCGGATTGGCGGAGTCGCTTGACCTTAAACTGAACGATTATGGCTTCTTCAGGTCGAAAACATTCCTTCCGCTTGAGACCAGCCGCCCCGGAGTCTTTGTCTGCGGAGCAGCCAATGGACCGAAGGACATTCCCGAGTCAGTGGTCTCCGCCTCAGGCGCAGTGGCCGAGGCGGCAAAATACCTGGAGCTTGACAGGCAGGACCCCGCCACTCAGGAGGATGCCCCTCCCGAGCAGCAGGTGACCGGAGAGCGCCCCAGGGTAGGTGTCTTCGTCTGTCACTGCGGTATCAACATCGCAGGTGTTGTGGACGTGAAGGATGTTGCTGCCATGGCGGAGGGGCTCCAGAACGTCGAACACTCTGAAGATGTGGTTTATGCCTGCTCAACGGATTGCCTGGAAGTGATTAAGCAGCGAATCGAGGAGCACGGCCTTAACAGGGTTGTTGTTGCCGCATGCACTCCCCGGACTCACGAGCCTTTGTTCAGGGAGACGATAAATGAGGCCGGACTCAATCCCTATCTCTTTGAAATGGCCAACATCAGGGACCAGTGCTCCTGGGCACATATGGAAGAGCCTGAGCTGGCCACATCCAAATCAAAGGACCTTGTCGAAATGGCCGTGGCCAAATCGCGGGGTCTCCATCCCCTGGAACGGCTTCCCATCAGCATCGATCCCGAAGCACTGGTCATCGGCGGCGGTTTGTCCGGGATGACGGCGGCTCTTGATCTGGCTGATGCCGGTCATCAGGTCTACCTGGTGGAAAAAGAGGATGAGCTGGGCGGCAACATGCGAGATATTCTCTTCAACTTCGATGGTTCCGACCCGCAGGAATTCCTGGGGAAGACCATCGAGAGGGTGCAGAGCCACAAAGGTATAAGGGTGCTGACCGGAGCGAATATCAGAGAGGTGAACGGTTATGTGGGGAACTTCAGTACTCTCGTGGAGGACGGTGAGAGCCGAACTGAGACCCTGACACATGGCGCGGTCATAGTAGCCACCGGCGGCATCGAGCACAGGACATCTGAATATCTCTATGGAGAGACTACCCGCGTTGTTACGCAGACGGAGTTCGAGCGGATGCTCAAGGATGAGACTTTCCCTGCGGGAAGGCTCAGGAATGTAGTAATGGTTCAGTGCGTCGGCTCCCGCGAAGGCGAGAGGATGTACTGCAGCCGCGTCTGCTGCTCCAAGGCGGTGAAGAACGCCCTTGAACTCAGGAAGCGGAGGGCCGGGGCCAATATCTACATGGCCTGCCGTGACATAAGGACATACGGATTCAGTGAGGAGTACTATACGGAACTCCGTGATGGGGGAGCTCTCGTCTTCCGGTACAAGCCGGACAGGAAGCCGGAGGTCGAACTGATGAGTCCGGGTGACCCGGACAGCCGGGTAAGGGTATCCATGATCGACCCGGTACTTGAGAAGGAAGTGGTCATCGATGCCGATCTTCTTGTCCTTGCTACAGCCATTGATGCCCCCGAGGACAACTCGGTTCTGGCAAAGATGCTGAAGGTCCCGCTTAATTCCGACGGGATGTTCCTGGAGGCGCATGTTAAGCTGCGTCCGGTGGATTTTGCCACTGAGGGCATCTTCGTCTGCGGCCTTGCTCATAGCCCCAAGGACATGAACGAATCCCTGGCGCAGTCCATGGCAGCGGCAGCCAGGGCTCTTACTTTCCTGCAGAAAAAAACTATCCTCGCAGATGGTACGATCGCTGAAGTGAGGAAGGACAGATGCTCCGGATGCGCGTACTGCGAAGCTGTCTGCGCCTATTCCGCCATAGAGATCGATCCGGAGGAGAAGGTCGCCGTTGTCAACGACGCTCTCTGCAAGGGGTGCGGCGCATGTGTGGCATCCTGCAGGTGCGGCGCGCTGGACCTCAGGGGATTCAGCAACAGGCAGATACATGCGGTCATTGGAGCGCTTGATATCGAAGCCGTGGAGGGGGTGACGGCAACATGAGCGAATGGCAGCCCCGGATACTCGCGATTCTCTGCAACTGGTGCTCTTATGCCGGCGCCGACCTTGCAGGAGTTTCAAGGATACAGTACCCGCCCAGCATCAGGGTGATCCGGGTCCCGTGCTCGGGAAGGGTGGATCAGCTCTTTATTCTGAAAAGCCTGCAGTCAGGATTCGATGGGGTTCTCGTTTCCGGATGCCATCCGGGAGACTGCCACTATATCTCCGGCAACTATGTGGCCAGGAGGAAATTCGCCCTCCTGAAACCGCTGCTGGAGTTCATAGGTATCGAGCCTGACAGAGTCCAGTTCTCCTGGATATCCGCCGGTGAGGGTGAGCGATTCGCAGAGGTCATTACGAAGATAACCGAGGATGTCAGGAAACTGGGACCCTCGAAGAGGCTGGTGAAAAAGACATGAGCGTGGAGAAGGAACTCCGCAGGACCGTGAAGGATCTGCTGGAGGAGGGCGGAATAGACCTGTTCATCGGATGGGAGAGGGGATCTCTCCCGACAGTCGCCTCACCTCTCTTCATCACCGATCCCGTGGATGCGGAGAGACTGATATTCGATATAACCTGCGGCTCGAATCCGGCGGTCTATTTCACAAAGGACCGCAGACAGTTCGATGGCAGGAGGGTCGGGGTCGTCCTCAAAGGGTGCGACTCCCGTTCGATGGTCCTCTACATCAAAGAGAAGCAGGCGGACCGTGAGAATGTGGTAATGGTCGGCGCTCAGTGCAATGGAGTTCTTGACCGCGGAAAAGTGGCATCGGCTGCAGGCGGCAGAGAGATTCTCGAACTCGAGGACGACGGGGAGAAGACCGTCACTCTGAAGGGTAGAGATTACGAGATCGCAGTGGAGCGGGACTCCATTCTCAGTTCCTCCTGTCTCTCCTGTATCCACCCCGATGCACTCGAATGCGACCATTTTATCGGTGAGCCGAGGCAGTCTGTCACCAGGGAGCAGAGACTCAGGGAAGTGAGGGAGTTCGAAGCACTCTCTTCCACGGAGAGGTGGGAGCGGACCAGGCACGAGTATGAGAAGTGCATCAGGTGCTACGCATGCAGGAATGTGTGTCCCTCATGCTACTGCGCGGTCTGCTTTGTCGACCAGAATGACCCGCCCTGGATAGGGGGCACCTGCGAGTTCACGGATTCAATGATCTTTCATCTGGTTCGGAACCTCCATGTGGCCGGCAGGTGCGTAGAGTGCGGAGCCTGTGCCCGAGCATGTCCCATGGACATAGACCTGCTCCTGCTCAACCGGAAAGTAGCCATGGAAGTGTTGGAGAGGTTCAACGACGAGGCTGGAATGGATATTACCGCGAAGCCGGCAATGGCGGACTTCAAAGAGGACGAAAAACAGGATTTCATAATGGGGTAGCTGGCATGGTGAAATTAAAGAAGAACGAGCTCGATCGCCTCATATGCCGACTTGCCGGGTCGTATGACGTTTACGCTCCGGTCGATATCGATGGGAACGTGGAGTTCGCGAGAGTGAGCAGCGCGGAGGACATGGATCAAAGTCGTACGGTGACGAACCTCTCTCCCAAGGAGATCTTCTTCCCGAAGGACGAGGTCCTCTTCGAGTACGATGCCGATGGGATCAGACCGGCCGACTCCATGGACAGGCCGATTGCCGTCTGGGGGATCAGGAGCTGCGATACAAAGAGTCTTATGCTGCTCGACAAGGTTTTCGGAAGCGCGATCCAGATGCCGAAGGAGGAGAGATTCCAGGATCCCTACTGGAAGAAGAGGTATGACGGGGCTCTGCTGTTCGGGGCGGCATGTGCCGAGCCGCTCTCCACATGCTTCTGCAACTGGTTTGGCGGTGGGCCTTTTGCCACTGAAGGTATGGATGTTCATGTAACTGATATCGGGGATGCTTTCCTGCTGAACCCGGTCACGCCGCGGGGAGAGGACTACCTCGAATCCCTCGATTTTACTGCGGAGGTTTCGGAGAGCGACAGGAAGGCCGCGGCAGAGATTGCCGGAAGCGCCGAAGCGGTGATGAGCCCTCCGGTCCCGATAGATGGACTTGATCAGCTCCTGCCCGGTCTCTTTCTTCAGGAGGAGGTCTGGGGAGAAGTATCCGCGGCCTGTATCAACTGCGGTGCATGCACCTTTGTCTGCCCGACATGTCACTGTTTCGATATGCAGGATGAGGGCAGGAACGAAAAAGGCAGGCGACTCAGGGTATGGGACTCCTGCATGTTCCCGATCTTCACCAGCGAGGCGTCCGGTCATAATCCGCGGTCGCTTTCAAGGCATAGGGTCAGACAGAGGGTGATGCACAAGTACAGCTACTACCCGGTGAACTACGGAGAGTACCTGTGTACCGGCTGCGGACGATGTATCACCGTCTGTCCTGTAAACGTCGACATAAGGAGAACTCTCCTGAAACTCATGACCCACGATGGCGAGGACGGCTGATGAGTAACCCGTACATTCCGGTCCCTATGAGAGTGAGCAGGATAGTCGCAGAGGACCCGGAGCGGAATCTGAGGACATACAACCTGCTTTTTGAGAATGATGCTGACCGGGAACGGTTCACATACCTTCCGGGACAGTTCTGCGAACTCTCCATCCTGGGGAAAGGTGAATCCCCTTTCGGTATTGCATCCTCTCCCACCGAGAAGGATCACCTGCGCTTCACTGTCAACCGGACCGGGTCGGTCACGGAAGAGATACACTACCTTCGCGAGGGTGATATCGTCGGAATGAGAGGCCCGATGGGCAACTGGTATCCGGTGGAGCTCTTCAAGGGAGGGAACGTTCTGATAATCGGAGGTGGATTCGCCTTCACGACCCTGCGCTCCCTTCTGGTATACCTCATGGACCACAGGGATGATTACCGCGACATTACTGTTGTCTATGGGGCAAGAAGTCCCGAGCTGCTCCTGTATAAGGAGGAGCTGTCAGCCTGGGGAGAGCGGGACGACCTCAAGCTTCACCTGACGATCGACAATCCGGCTGAAGGATGGGACGGACTTACAGGCTTTGTGCCCACTGTGACGAAGGAATTGTCACCTTCTCCGGAAGACTCATATGCAGTGGTCTGCGGTCCTCCCATAATGATCAAGTACACCCTGCCCGTGATGAGCGAGCTGGGTTTTCCTGACGACAGGATATACACATCCCTGGAGCGTCGCATGAAGTGCGGCATCGGCAAGTGCGGAAGATGCAACATCGGCCCGAAGTACATCTGCATCGACGGGCCGGTCTTTTCAATGGCAGAGCTTAGAGATATACCGGAGCCTGTTTAGACGGGGGCTGCATGATGGATAGAATAGTCCTGGCGGAGAAGGATCCGAATTTCAAGTATGACATCGCCTCGCAACCCGGGGCGGAGTCGTTCATGAGGTGCTTCACGTGTGGCACCTGTACGGCTTCATGTCCGGTGGCGGAAGTACACGAGGAATACGATCCGAGGAAGATCATAAGGATGGCTATCCTGGGTATGAGGGACGAGGTCCTCTCCTCGGACATCCTCTGGATGTGTTCGAGATGCTACACCTGTGCCGCGTTATGTCCTCAGAACGTCAAATTTACCGATGTGATAAGCGTGCTCAGGGATATGGCGGTCAGGGAAGGGTATGTACCTGCTGAAAGACTCGACAAGGCAAGGGAGCTGGACAGGGTTCTCCAGGGTCTCCGATGCAGGATCATCAACAATAAACTCCATCCCGAGGAAACCTCGGCAGAGGAGATCTCCAGTGCAGTCGGGGACGAACTCCGAGAGGCCTGGTAGGACGATGACCGAGACAGCCCCCCGCTCATTCGATGACCTTCTTGAGAATGTCATTTCCGCCGGGCTCTGCGGCAAGTGCGGCGGCTGCGTATCCGTATGCTCTGCGAACATGATAGGAGCCTTAACACTTGATGCCGAGGGCTTCCCTGTCTATGAAGACAGGGAGAAGTGTCTGGATTGTGGCCTCTGCTACATGGTCTGTCCCAACACAAACTCGGTTCTTGACGAGGTGAAGGCGCGGTTCAACTGGAAGAGCCCCATCGGACACCATGTTGATCTATACCCTGCCCGAAGCACAGACCGGGATGTCCTCAAAGCCGCTACCGACGGTGGTGTGGTGACATCTCTCCTTATGAACATGCTGGAGTCAGGCTACATAGATGGAGCTGTTGTCTCCTCAAATAGCGAAGGAGGCAGACGGAAAGCCATCGTTGCCACCTCTGCTGAGGAACTCCTCCAGGCTGCCGGTTCACATTTCGGAGAGTTGCCGCATCTGGAGGAAGTGGGGGAAAACTACTCCAACTATGTATCGGTGATCCGGTACGCAACCAAGTCCGCACCGGTTAAACTGAATAAGCTGGCCGTGGTCGGAACTCCCTGTCAGATAGCTGCCATCAGGAACATGCAGGCACTCGCCATAGTTCCTTCGGATATAGTGATCTTCACCATCGGCCTCTTCTGCATGCAGTGCTTTGAGATGGATCATCTCCTCGACAAGGCGTTCCTTACGCAGTGGGGCGTCAGCCGGGAGGACATTCGAAGCATGAATATCAAGGAGAACTTCATTCTGACTATGCAGTCAGGTCTGAAGGTGCAGATACCCATGGAGGAGATAGAGCAGATAGCCCGGACCGCCTGCCTCAAATGCACCTACTTCGCCAACGATTATGCGGATGTGTCAGTGGGCGGGCTCGGTTCGCCAGACGGCTATACATCGGTGATGGTCCGCACCATCCGGGGCAAGATGATGATGGCGGATGCCATATCGAAGGAACGGGTAGAGAAGAAAGAGAGAGGGTGGGACAAACAGAGCATGATAACCCTCATTGAGGAATTTGCCTCTCGGAAAAGATCCCGCGGGGAGCGTTACCTTGCAGATATACTGAAGCCGGGCGGCAGTCCGGACGGGACGGAAATACAAGATGGCTGAGGAGAACGCAGGCCGCACTTCAGGTGCCGTTCTCGTTGTAGGCGGAGGTATAGCTGGTATACAGTCCTCTCTGGACCTGGCGGAGTCAGGTTTCAAGGTATACCTGGTGGAGGATTCCCCCGCCATCGGGGGGACTATGGCCCAGCTGGACAAGACATTCCCAACCAATGACTGCGCAATGTGCGTCATTTCCCCCAAGCTTGTCGGATGCGGCAGACATCTGAACATCGATCTCATGACGAACACCGAACTCGTAGGAATCAAGGGTGAGGCCGGCAACTTCACCGTGACGGTGAAGAAGCGTCCCCGGTTCGTCGATGCGGAGAAGTGTACAGGATGCGGAGCATGCGTACAGCACTGTCCGGTAACCAAAGTCATCTATCCGATCGAGCTGGAGGAGATCGAACTCAGCAGGGCGGATCTCGAAACGGTACAGGGGATACTCGATAACCACCGTGATAGAGCCGGGAAACTGATGCCTGTTCTTCAGGATGTGGACAGGCACTACGGCTACCTGCCCAGGGAGGTGGTTCGTTTCGTATCCAGAGAGCTGAAGGTTCGCATCTCAGATATCTACAGCATCGCTACCTTCTACAACTCCTTCAGCCTGGAGCCTAGGGGAAGGCACAAGATCAGCGTCTGCATGGGGACCACCTGTTATGTGAAGGGCGCCGAGAAGCTTATGCAGCGCATCTGTGAGGAGCTGGAGACCGAACCGGGAGGGACGACTGAAGACCTCAGGTTCACCGTTGAGGCGGCAAGGTGTATTGGCTGCTGCAGCCTCGCTCCGGCGATCATGGTGAATGACAGGGTATACGGCAGAGTGAAACTCAATGATATCGCAGGGATACTGGAGGATTACGAATGAGCGCCGGGCAGCTGGACACACTTGGACAGGAAGGTCTTTTGTCGCTCTACCCGGAGCGCACCAGGATATCCGTTGGGATGGCCACCTGCGGCCTGGCCACAGGTGCACAGGCCGTCTACGACAGGCTCAGTCAGGAAATAGAGCGAACCGGCTGTGATGTGGTCCTCTCGAAGACAGGATGCCTCGGCTTCTGTCAGAAGGAGCCGATCATTGACCTCTTCATTCCGGGGAAGCCCAGGCTTACCTTCGTCGAGATGAGCCCGGAAAGTGCGGTGGAGTTCATCGGAGCCATAGCCGCAGGTCGAGTCCCGACCGATGGTCTACTCTGCAGACATGATCAGGAACTCCTGCTGGACGATGTATTCAGGGACTACTGCAGTGAGGGCGAAGAACTGACAGGTGTGCCGCTGTACACCGATGTTCCGTTCTTTGCAAAGCAGATGAAGATCGCACTCCGGAACTGCGGTCTGGTAGATCCCGGTTCCATAGAGGAGTATGTGGCAAGATCCGGTTATTCGGCCCTCCATACGGTGCTGTCCGGGACCTCTCCTGCAGAGCTGATAGAGGAGGTCAAGCTATCCGGTCTCAGGGGCAGGGGCGGTGGCGGTTTCCCGACAGGTCTGAAATGGGAGTTTACTCGGAGGACGGAAGCGGAAGACCGCTTCATCGTCTGCAACGCCGATGAGGGTGATCCGGGAGCCTACATGGACCGGTCGATTCTGGAGGGTGATCCACACTCGGTTATCGAGGGTATGATCATAGGTGGATATGCCATAGGGGCGTCCACTGGATTCATATACTGCAGGACCGAGTATCCCCTTGCTATTCAGAGGCTTGAGGTTGCGCTGGAGCAGGCTCGTCTTCACGGATTTCTCGGGGATGACATCTTCGGTTCCGGATTTTCATTCGACATTCGCATCCGAGAGGGGTCGGGTGCTTTCGTCTGCGGCGAGGAGACTTCTCTGATGCATTCCATCGAGGGAGTCTCGCCGGAACCCGGCAACCGCCCGCCATTCCCCTCGGAATCGGGACTCTGGGAAAAGC
Organism: Candidatus Fermentibacteraceae bacterium; assembly: GCA_029932015.1. Taxonomy (GTDB): domain Bacteria; phylum Fermentibacterota; class Fermentibacteria; order Fermentibacterales; family JCC-6; genus JAOZQW01. Next base: position 6,061 of record JAOZQW010000002.1, on the reverse strand, counting down.
CGACAAATATCAACAATGTGGAGACCTGGTCGAACATCCCTCCAATTGCGCTCAAAGGCGGAAAATGGTACTCGGCCATCGGTACGGAGAAATCCAAGGGGACCAAGGTATTCTCACTTGTCGGGAAGGTCACCAATACCGGGCTGGTCGAGGTCCCGATGGGCATTACTCTCAGGGAGATCATATACGACATCGGGGGCGGCATTCCGGACGACAGAGAATTCAAGGCGGTGCAGACGGGAGGTCCTTCCGGAGGCTGCATTCCGGCCTCGCTGCTTGACCTGCCGGTAGACTATGAGCGTCTGGCTGAAGCAGGGTCCATAATGGGATCGGGTGGAATGGTCGTCATGGACGAGGATACCTGTATCGTCGACATAGCCAAGTACTTCCTGGAGTTCACGAACGACGAATCATGCGGAAAATGCACTTCCTGCAGGGATGGGAGCGACCTGATGCTTGCCATCCTGACGAGGATCACATCCGGGGAGGGCAGACCGGAGGATATCGATTTTCTCCTGGAGCTGGGGGAGGCTGTGATGGACGCTTCCCAGTGCGGTCTGGGGCAGACACTGCCGAACCCCGTACTTTCGACCATCAAATATTTCAGAGATGAATATTCAGCACATATCGAGAGGGCTGAGTGCCCGGCTCATGTGTGCAAACCCCTGATTGTTTACCGCATTGATCCTGAAGCATGTACGGGATGCACCCTCTGCGCGAGGAACTGCTCCATGTCCGCTATCCGGGGAGAGCCCCGGAAACTGCATGTGATAGACACAGGCAGATGCACGAAGTGCGGTGTGTGTTACGATGTATGCAAATTCAACGCAGTGATATTGGAGTAGTCAGGTATGGAAAGCAACACCGTTAAACTCACCATTGACGGGCGGTTCATCGAGCCAGAGAAAGGGACGACCGTTCTCGAGGCATGCAGGGAACTCGACATAGGGATACCAACACTCTGCTATAACGATGCGCTTTCCCCGTACGGCTCCTGCAGGCTCTGCCTTGTTGAAGTTGAGCTGGGCGGCAGGACATCCATACAGACCTCATGCAACTATCCGGTGCAGGAGGGCATGGTTGTCAGGACGGCCACCGACCGGGTCCTCAGGTCGCGGTCGATGATGATGGAGCTGCTTCTCGCCCGATGCCCCGACTCGGAGAATATCAAGAAACTCGCCGAAGAGATGGGTGTGTCCGGGGGCAGGATGGAACCGAAGAATGAGGATTGCATTCTGTGCGGCCTCTGCGTTCGGATGTGCAGCGAGAGAATGGGCAAGGGCGTTCTTGGTTTCTCCAACAGGGGGAGCAAGCGCGTCGTTACTCCGGCTTTCGAAGAGAAGTCGGACGAATGCAGGACCTGCGGCGCATGCTACTACATCTGTCCGACGGAGCGCGGCATCAAGCTTGAAGAGATAACTGAGAATAGGCTAATCCCGATCAGTTCCGAGTTCGATGCGGGGCTGCTCGACAGGCCGGCAGTCTACATACCCTATGCCCAGGCAGTTCCGAATTACGCAAGCATTGACCCGGACCGCTGCGTACACATCAATACCGGTGAATGCGGTATCTGTACCGAGTACTGCGAGGCCGGCGCCATAGATTTCGACCAGGTGGAAGAGACGGTCGATATCGATGTAGGGGCTGTCATACTTACGACCGGTGCGGATGTCTTCGACCCCACGCCCCTGCACGAGTTCGGTTTTGGCAGGTACCCCAATGTCCTGACCAGTATTCAGTTCGAGAGGATACTTGCTGCATCCGGTCCATTCGAAGGTCACCTTCAGAGACCCTCTGATGGCAGGGTTCCGACCAAGATAGCATGGCTGCAGTGCGTCGGCTCCAGGACCGAGGACTCGCATATGCCCTACTGCTCTTCGGTCTGCTGCATGTACGCAATGAAGGAGGCGATTATCGCCAGGGAGCATGTGGGCACTGTTGAACCCACCATCTTCTTCATGGACATGCGTGCATTCGGCAAGGATTTCGACAGGTATTACGAGAAGGCGAAAGAGACAGGTGTAAGGTTCGTCAGGTCGCGGGTGAGTAAGATCAGAGAAATTGCCGATACCGGCAACCTTGAGATCAGGTATGTGACTGAGGACGGAACCGTCCAGTTCGAGGAGTTCGACCTTGTCATTCTCTCTGTCGGCCTCTCTCCGGGAACCGGCAACTCGGACATCGCTGACAGGCTCGGACTGCAGCTGAACGAGTTCCAGTTCATAGGTTCATCGGACGAATCCCCCATCGATACTACACGAAGGGGAATATTCGTCTGCGGTCCAGCCACATCCCCCAAAGACATTCCCGAGACCGTCATCCAGGCCTCCGGAGCGGTGGCCGGAGCGGCTGAGATCCTCTCCGATGCCAGGGGGACCGAGACTATTGAGAAGGAATATCCCGAGGAGAAGGATGTAAGCGGCCGGAGACCGAGGATAGGTGTATTCGTCTGCCACTGCGGCACCAACATCGGGAGTATCGTGGATGTTCCCTCCGTGGTCGCCTATGCAGAATCGCTTCCCGATGTAGTGTACGCAGGCGAGAACCTGTTCACATGCTCCCAGGATACCCAGGAGACGATGAAGGAGATCATCGAGAAGCACAGGCTCAACAGGGTGGTAGTATCCTCATGTTCTCCGAGCACGCATGAGCCGCTCTTCCAGGAGACTATCAGGGAAGCCGGACTCAATCCGTATCTGTTCAACATGGCGAACATCAGAAATCAGTGCAGCTGGGTCCATCGCGATAACCCTGTGAAAGCCACCGAGAAGGCCAAGATCCTCACCCGAATAGCCGTGGGGAAGGCCCGATTGCTGAAACCTCTTTATGCAATTGCTCTCGATGTCTCCCAGAAGGGACTTGTCATCGGTGGCGGCCTTGCAGGCATGACCGCTGCTCTCTCGATTGCCGATCAGGGATATGATGTGGCGCTTGTGGAGCGCGAGAAAACTCTTGGAGGCAACCTCAGGCTCCTCGTGAGGAAGCCCGATGGTGAGCATGTCAGCGAGTACCTTGAAAAACTAGTACGGAGAGTCGAGGATCATCCGAGGATCACTTTGTACAGGAGTTCCACGATCGGAGCTATCGAGGGCTACATCGGCAACTACCTTACCTCCATTGTGCGCGGGGACACCGGGGAGACCGAGGAATATGAGCATGGCGTTATCGTGATAACCACCGGCGGCCTCGAGACCAGGCCGGGGGCCTATCTCTATGGTGACCCGGAAGGGCGGGTACTCACCCAGCTCGAACTCGAGACCGAGCTGGAGAAGAAGGAAAAAGCCTGTTCCGTATGCAAGACGGTGGTGATGATCCAGTGCGTCGGATCAAGGGATGAAGAGCATCCCTACTGCTCGAGGGTCTGCTGCACTCAGGCTGTAAAAAATGCCATACGGCTCAAGGAGCTGAATCCGAAGATGAACGTCTATATCCTTTACAGGGATGTACGCACATATGGCTTCAACGAGCAGTACTACCAGAAAGCAAGATCGATAGGCGTGATCTTTATCAGGTACGAGGAAGATGCGAAGCCTGTTGTCAGATATGAAGGCGACAAGGCATCCGGAGGCATACAGGTCATCGTCCGCGATCCGGTCCTCGGAGAAAATGTCGAGATCAGTCCGGACCGCGTTATCCTGGCCTCCGCAATGGAACCCAGAGCAGATGCGATCAGGCTCTCACAGATGCTGAAAATACCTCTCAATGAGGATGGCTTCTTCATGGAAGCCCATGTCAAGCTCAGGCCTGTGGACTTCTCCGCTGAGGGCATCTTCCTGGCCGGTCTCGCCCATTCGCCCAAGAACATGGACGAGACAGTCTCCCAGGCCAAGGCCGCCGCGGAGAGAGCCTGCATCATCATCAGCTCCGACAAGTACCTTTCGGTGGCCAATATCGCCAGTGTGGACCCGGAGGTATGCATCGGCTGCGGCATGTGCGTCTCCGTCTGTCCCTATGTGGCTCCCGGACTGATCTGGAGCGCCGGCAGACAGGTGTGTACGGTGAACGCCGCCCTCTGCAAGGGCTGCGGCAGCTGCGCTACGGTCTGCCCCTCAGGAGCCATGCAGCAGCTGGGCTACACAGAAGAGCAGACCATGGAGATGGTCAACTTCTCCCTCACCAGCATCTAGCCTGCACGGGGTCGGACCTCAGTATTGATATTACGTTGACCACATGATAGAAGCCAATAATAATAATGCGTAAGAACGCCAGTAATCACAGCAGTTAGGTGTCGCATGTCAGTGACAGCAATAGTGATCAACATCCTGGTCGGTCTTGCTCTGCTCCTCTCCTTCATCAGGGACCGGAAGAAGACCTTGAAGGGCCTTTCAATAGCCTGGAAAGCTTCCCGGAGAATGCTTCCAGCGATCCTTCTTGTGATTGTAGCGATTGGTCTTTTCCTGGGGCTCGTATCACCCGCCTGGATTTCCAGCGTACTTGGCGAAGGTAACGGGGTCTTTGGGGTTGCCATTTCCGCACTGCTTGGAGCAGTGCTATTCATCCCGGCCATTCTTGCCTTTCCCATGGGAGCATCCCTGCTGCAGTCCGGTGCAGGCGTCATGTCGGTTGCAGCTTTCATAACGACTCTGACAATGGTCGGTTTCATGTTCATCCCTATCGAGAGCAGGGAGCTGGGCAAAAGGTTTACACTCATCCGGAACGGATTCAGCCTTGTGGCTGCGATGATCATCGCAATACTGATGGGGCTGATACTGTGAGGCCGCAGAACGGACACGATTCGCCGAACGATATGGTGACCGCTCCCTGGTACAGGCGATTGAGCTGGGAATGGATGATGCTTGCATTGATTATCCCGGTCGCTGTAGCGGTATCTCTGATCTTCCCTGATAAAGGTGAGCGCATTGCGGAAGTATCGAAGACCTTTTTCCTTGAGATGCTCTATATCCTGCCGGCGGTCATGGTCCTTATGGGACTGTTTTCAGTCTGGGTCTCAAAGGATGTAGTGGTGAAATACCTTGGTTCGGGGTCGGGCTTAAGGGGACTACTGCTCAGTATGCTCCTTGGGGCTCTGCCCACCGGACCGCTCTACGTGGCTTTCCCCATGGGGGCGATGCTGATCAGGAAGGGTGCCAGAATCGCAAATGTGATGGCTTTCCTCTCTGCCTGGGCATGTATCAAGATCCCGCAGGAGATGGTTGAGCTGCAGTTCATGGGATGGCAGTTCACGGCAACTCGCCTGCTTCTCACTGTTATCCTTGTAGGTGTGATGTGCCTCCTGGCTGAGAGAGTATATCTCCTCCGGGATCAAGGGGAATCAGGTCACTCATCCTGACAGATTTTCGTCTGACCCTGGACTACCTGCCGAGATAGACGTACCATTCTTGTGTATGTGTGAGAGCATATCCGGAGTGATCTTCGACATAATTCAATCCCTTCAGAGATGACAAGGTTATACTAGGGGGTGTGATTGCACCACAAGAAGCCGATCCCGTAGGAACACCAACGATCGCATTTGGAATAGACATTCAAGGGAGATACGCATATGGTCTGTTCTCACTAGGGGTCAATACCGGTCTGAGTAACACCGTGAGGAGATATCCGCCATGAAAGCACTTCCAATAGTACTGATTCTGCCATGCATTCTGTTGGCAGCTGACTTCTTCGATAACTTTGAGTCCCTTTCTCCAGACGATAACCTGAACAGTTCCTATTACTGGCTTCAACTGGATCCGGGAGGAAGCCTGATAGCGGCTGATGATGCCGGGGATATGATAACTGAGACTGCCTGGAGCAGTTACAGCTACTTCGGTTACGTCTGTCTCGGTTCCGCAATCTGGTCTGATGGGACAGTCAGCGCTGATATTAAGTTCACCGGCTCGGAAGCGCCACTTGGCTTCCTCGCCAGAGCGGATGCCCTGACAGGAGAAACCTATATGGGGGGTATCTATCCAGTTCTTCCCCCAATTGGTGCGACTGTCATCGCATATGTGGACAGTGCAGGGAATTACGAGATTCTGACGAATGACTTCCTCTATCCGCTTTCCGCAGACACCTGGTACAATGTCTCTTTTAAGATCACCGGAAACGGTCCGGTCAATCTCGT
>JAOZQW010000083.1 GCA_029932015.1 Candidatus Fermentibacteraceae bacterium | reverse complement strand
TTCGAGCAGGAGGATGAGATCATCGAGGTGGAGGTTGGCGCCATTGTCACCGCCACAGGATACGATACTCTCCCGATACTCGACCTTCAGGAGTACGGCGCCGACACCGTGCCTGATGTCATCGACGGTCTGGCTTTTGAGCGACTTCTCTCTGCCTCGGGACCCACGACAGGAGAGGTGAGGAGACCTTCAGACGGCAAGGTTCCCAAGGAAGTGGTCTTCGTGCAGTGCGCCGGTTCACGTGATCCGGAGCGCTACAAACCATATTGCTCCAAGATCTGCTGCATGTATACGACTAAGCACGCCCTCCTCTACAAGCACAGGGTCCATGACGGTCAGCCGTACATCTTCTACATCGACATCCGGACAGGCGGTAAGGGCTACGAGGAGTTCTACCACAAAGCCGAGGTCGAAGAGGGTGTAGTCTACCTTCGAGGGAAGGTCGCGAGGATCTTCCGCGATGGGGACAAGACAGTCGTTTGGGGCACCGATACGCTCACCGGAAGGAATGTCGAGATAAGGGCAGATCTTGTGGTGCTGGCAACAGCGATAACCCCGAAGGAGGATTCCCGGGATCTGGCGAAGAAACTCAGGATCCAGTCGGGACCGAACGGCTTCCTCTCTGAGGCGCATCCAAAACTGAGACCAGTGGAAAGCGTTAACAGCGGATTCTTCCTGGCCGGCTGCGCTCAGGGTCCCAGGGATATCCCCGAGACCGTTGCCCAGGCAAGCGCCGCCGCCTGCAAGGTAATCTCTCTCTTCTCGAAAGAGATGATGGAGCAGGACCCGGCCATCGCATGGGTGGACGAGGACCTCTGTGGAGCATGCAGGATATGCATATCAGTTTGCCCCTACGATGCGAGGGAGTTCGACGAGGAGAAGAACGTTGTGGTTGTCAATGCAGCTCTCTGCGAAGGTTGCGGCTCCTGTGTCGCCGCCTGCGCCTGCGGAGCGACCCAGCAGCACAACCTCTCCGATACGCAGATAGAGGTAATGGTGAGCGCGGCATTGGAGGCTTTCGATGTTTGAGCCGAAGGTAGTCTGCTTCGTGTGCAAGTGGTGCACAAGCGCAGGGGCCGATCTGGCCGGGACTTCCCGGCTCCAATATACGCCAAGTGGAGTGAACATCAGGTTCATGTGCTCCAGTCGTGTGGACCCTGAACACATCATATGGGCTTTCAGGCAGGGAGCTGACGGAGTTCTTATCGGCGGCTGCCATCCCGGTGACTGTCACTATCAGGACGGTAATTACAAGACCCAGGCAAGGGTCTCCCTTCTCAAGAGGGTCCTGGTGGAACTCGGGATCGACGGGGACAGGCTGCGTCTGGAATGGATATCCGCGGCAGAAGGCAAGAAGTTCGCGGAAGTCATGGATGAATTCACAGAGGAGCTCCGCTCTGCAGGACCGCTTGAACTCGCGGCAAGGGAGATGGCAAAATGAGTGAAAACGCTGCAAACAGATCTGTGGATGATCTGGTCCCCATCTTCTTCATGGGGAAAAGGTACATGGTACCCTCCAGCCTCACCATACAGAAGGCTCTGGAGTATGCAGGCTATCAGCATGTGAGGGGCTGCGGCTGCAGGGGCGGCATATGCGGCGCCTGCGGAACCGTCTACCGGGATCCAGACAGCTATCGCCTTCAGGTGGGTCTGGCCTGCCAGACAGTTGTCGAGTCAGGGATGCACCTGATGATACTGCCCTATTACCCCGGCAACAGAGCCGAGTTCGACATCGATGAGATGCAGGGGACCGGCGGTGAGGTTGCCGCCCTCTATCCTGAGATATTCAAGTGTATCGGCTGCAATGCCTGCACACAGGCATGCCCGATGGATATCGATGTCATGCACTACATGGCACAGGCCATTCGCGGAGACATAAAGGGTGTAGCCGAAACTTCCTTCGATTGCATCATGTGCGGCCTGTGCGCTTCAAGATGTCCTGCGGAGGAGGTCCAGTTCAATGTGGCCATCCTCTCACGGAGACTTAACGCCAGACACCTGACACCAAGAGCAAAGCATCTGGAGAAACAGGTGGAACGTGTTGCAGCAGGTGAGTTCGAGGAATCCCTCAGAGAGCTGATGGGCAAATCCACGGATGACCTGAAGCAGCTCTATCGTGATCGTGAAGCCGAACCGCAGATGACAGAGGACGACTGGAAGCCGCAGGATGCGAGGTACGTCTGATGAACGCACTGACGGAACTGGAGGTCAGCCATGCCGTATCCTGAAAGCATCAGGGCACTGATAGAAAAAGTAGAGAAGACGCGACCTGCCAGGGTCGAGAGGAAGAAGAGAGATCAGGAGTTCCCTGCCCTGAAACTGGAGGAGCGGGACCCGGTTCTCAGGAATTTCCATCCCGACTTCATCGAGGGCACCCGCAGGGAGATTAAGATAGGCCCCAGCAAGGGCTATTCCATCAGCAACGAGATGGTGGACCTGCTGGAGGCGAAGAGCCGCGTTAATCCCGACCTTGTGAATCTGGACAAACCGGACTACGAGACTGATGTGCTCGTGATCGGAGCAGGAGGTGCAGGGACAGCTGCGGCCATACTTGCGGCTGAGAACGGCGCAAGGGTCCTCATCGCAACCAAGCTTCGTCATGGTGACGCCAATACAATGATGGCGGAAGGCGGCATCCAGGCGGCTGACAAGGTCGGCAAGGATTCACCCTACTTCCACTATCTCGATATCCTCGGTGGTGGCCACTTCGCCAACGACCCGGAACTGGTCTACACAATGGTTAGCAATGCCCCGGATGCCCTCAGATGGCTGGAAGGTCTGGGCGCCTCGTTCTCCAAGTTCGAGGATGGCACCATGAAGACAATGCACGGTGGAGGCACAAGCCGAAAGAGGATGCACTACGCGGCTGATATCACCGGCGCCGAGATAATGCGGACTATCCGTGATGAGGCCAGGAACCATACCGACATGATAGATGTCGTCGAGTTCTGCCCTGCGGTTGAGATCGTTCTGGATGATGCAGGCAGATGTGCGGGTGCGATCCTCTACAATCTGGAGACAGGCGAGTACAGCTTCGCCAGAGCCAGCGCTGTCATCATCGCGACCGGAGGCAGTGGAAGACTTCACATCCAGGATTTCATGACCACCAACCACTACGGCGCCACAGCTGACGGGATCGTCATGGCCTATCGCGCCGGCGTGCCTATCTCCTTCCTCCATACTGTCCAGTACCACCCGACCGGTGTAGTCTTCCCTGAGCAGGCCGAGGGGATTCTCATTACTGAGAAGTTCCGCGGCGCAGGGGCGAATGTTCTCAACGTCCATGGAGAACAGTTCGTGTATGAGCGTGAACCGAGGGATGTGGAAGCAGCCTGCATCATCCGCGAATGCAGCCCGAAAGGCAGGGGCAACGGTGTCCCGACCCCGACAGGCAAGTTCGGCGTATGGCTCGACTCTCCAATGATCGACATGCTGAAGGGTGAGGGAACCGTCCTCAAGGAGTTCCCCGGCAAGCACATCCTCTTCAGACGCTTCGGTATAGACATATCGAAGGAGCCGATGCTCATACATCCCACACTCCACTACCAGAACGGCGGACTGGATATCAACAGCACCTGTGAAACCAATGTTCCCGGACTCTATGCAGCAGGTGAGGTTGCCGGAGGTATTCATGGTGAGAACAGGCTCATGGGGAACTCGCTGCTTGATGTGATCGTCTTCGGGAGGATAGCTGGAGCAGCTGCGGCAGCCTACTCCGAAGCTACCGGTGAGATCGGCAGACCAACTCTGGAACACGTAAGGAAATACAACGAGGAGCTGAAGACCGCCGGGGTCGGTGCTGACCGCATCGCTCCCATGCTGCTGCCGGACTACAGCAATCCCGAAGTTCGGGAGAAGCAGCTCTCGAAGGACTACTTCGGAACACTTTCATAGGAGGGGGGAGAGAACTCAATGAGCAAACCCAAGGTCGCCCTCTACTGGGCGGCAAGCTGCGGCGGCTGTGAGATAGCCGTCCTGGATATCGGGGACAGAATACTCCCCCTGACAGAGGCGGTGGATATAGTCTTCTGGCCCTGCGCCATCGATGTGAAGTACGACGATGTCAGGGCAATGGAGGACGGAGAGATCGACCTCTGCCTCTTCAACGGAGCCATCCGGACATCAGAGAACCTGGAGATGGCGGAACTCATGCGCCGCAAGTCGAAGATACTGGTGGCTTACGGTTCCTGTGCGAGTGAGGGCTGTGTCATCGGACTCGCCAACCTCAAGGATAAGAAGGACATCCTCGAGGGATCGTATATCACCAGTCCGGCCGTGGACAATCCGGATAGAATACTCCCCCAGACTTCGTCCACTGTCCCGGAAGGTGAGCTTGACCTGCCGGAGTTCTACGACACCCTCCGCACTCTCGACCAGGTCGTGGATGTGGACTACTACGTCCCGGGCTGCCCGCCGGTAGCCGACCAGACCTGGGCTGTACTTACAGCTGTCCTGGAGGGGAACCTACCCGAGAAGGGCAGTGTTGTAGGCGCGGGAACAAAGATCGTATGCGATGAGTGCCCCCTGGACAAGGAAGAGAAGAAGATCTCTGAGTTCAAGAGGCCTCACGAGGTCATCCCGGAACCGGACAAATGCCTTCTGGAGCAGGGGATCTACTGCGCCGGGATAGGCACAAGGGCCGGATGCGAAGCCCTCTGCCCCACTGTCGGCATGCCATGCAGAGGGTGCTACGGACCACCACCCGGCGTGAAAGACCAGGGTGCAAAGATCATCAGTGCTCTTGGCTCGATAATAGACTCCGAAGACCCGGAGGTAGTCGACAGGATATTGGCCCAGATCCCGAACCCCACAAGCCTCTTCTACCGTTTCAGTCTGGCCCATTCCATCCTGCGTAGGAAGACGACTGATGGCTACAAGGATTAGCATAGACCCCATCACCCGCCTTGAGGGTCACGGTAAGATAGAGATCTTCCTCGACGACGCGGGTGATGTCGAGAATGTCTATTTCCAGGTCCCGGAACTCAGAGGTTTTGAAACCTTCTGTGAAGGGATACCTGTAGAGGAACTGGCACGGATAACGACCCGCATATGCGGAGTCTGTCCGGAAGCGCACCACATGGCATCTGCCAAGGCCGCGGACGCAGTCTACCATGTCGATCCCCCCAGAACCGCGAAGATGCTCAGAGAACTCCTCTACAGTGCTTTCTATGTGACCGACCATGCTACTCACTTCTACATTCTTGGTGGCCCTGATTTCATAGTCGGACCCCAGGAAGACCCGATGACGCGCAATATCCTTGGCGTCATCGCGAAAGTGGGCAAAGAGGTCGGTCTACAGGTCATCAACATGCGTCACAGGTGTCACCAGGTCATCAAGACCATCGGAGGCAAGACCATTCATCCGGTCCACGCAATTCCCGGAGGTGTCTCCAAGAGACTCGTCGAGGATGAGCGCGTTGTCATCGAGCAGGTGGCAAGGGATGCGGTGGATTTCGGTCTCTTCAGCCTGAAAGCCTTCGAGGACATCGTTCTGGCCAACCAGGCGTATGTGGACCTCATCCTCAGCGACGGCTATTCCCACGCGACCTACAACATGGGAACAGTCGACGAGAACAACCACATCAACTTCTACGACGGCATGGTCAGGGTGACCGACCAGGAGGGCAACGAGTTCGCGAAGTTCTGGGGTAAGGACTACCTCGAGCATATTGCCGAGAGGGTCGAGCCCTGGTCCTACCTCAAGTTCCCCTACCTGAAGAATGTCGGCTGGAAGGGCTTCGTAGACGGAAAAGACAGCGGCGTCTACAGGGCAACTCCGCTTTCGAGATGCAACGCCTCCGATGGCATGGCCACACCCCTCGCGCAGGAACAGTACGAGAAGATGTATGCTACACTGGGCGGCAAGCCTGTGAACGCAACACTTGCCACGCACTGGGCCAGACTGGTCGAACTCCTCTATGCCGCCGAGCGAATGCTGGAGCTTGTCACCGACCCTGAGATCACCTCTGACAATATTCGCACTATCCCGACACAGACTCCTACCGAGGGAGTCGGACAGGTGGAGGCGCCGAGAGGAACTCTTTTCCATCACTACGCAACGGATGAGAATGGTATCGTTACGAAAGTGAATCTCATTGTAGGAACCACCAACAACAACGCCCCGATCTGCATGTCACTCAAGAAGGCGGCTCAGTCCGTCATCAAGGGCGGTAATGTTGGACAGGGACTCCTGAACCTTGTGGAGATGGGCTTCCGGGCCTACGACCCCTGTCTCGGCTGTGCTACACATTCCCTCCCCGGCTCAATGCCAATGATCGTGAGCATCCGCGACAGGGAAGGTAATCTTATAGACCGTCTCAAGAGGGACTGACCGCCACTGATACCGGGGCGCTTTCGGGTGTCCCGGTCATCACGCAACCTCATTCGCACACCAGCAGCGCACAGGTCGAATAGCATATAAGGGTTATATAGATTAATAAGTGTGACTTAGCACTTGCACTGTCTTGACGTTCATGCTAGGGTCACACGAACTGTGTTCTAATTGTAACAATCGGAAGGAGTACCTATGAAGCTTTTCCCCCTGCTTCTGATCTTCTCCGTCGCTGCCTTTGCCGGTGTCATTGACCCGGCTCTCAGCCAGCTGATGGAGTTATCAGGATCCGATGAGTGCATACCTGTATTCATCATCGCAAATGGTGAAGTTGATAATGGATGGATAGATGCGGCAACCGCAGGAATGGATCGTGCCGAAAGGCAGGAGTTCGTGGTTGACGCTCTTATGGAGATATCTGAAACCTCTCAGGAGGGCATCCTGCACTCGCTTGCAGTTGCCTCTGAGGGCACAGTGCAGAATGTGCAGCCTCTCTGGCTTGCCAACTCGGTGTACTGCGAAGCTACGGTATCCGTCATCAGAGAGCTTGCGACAAGAAGCGATGTAATTCTGATCGAGAGAGGTGCTGGTGACCAGGGCGGACTCATCGAGCCCGTCGAGGTCAGGGCACCGATCCACGACGATCTTGATAGAGGCGTTGCCTGGGGAGTCTCCAAGATCAACGCCGACGATGTCTGGAGCATGGGCTACGATGGCTCCGGTGTGATCGTAGGTATCATCGATACAGGAACGGACTACAACCATCTCGACCTGCACAACAACATGTGGCACGACACAGGTGCGGGTTACCATTACGGGTATGACTTCTATGATGGTGACAACGACCCCATGGACACTTACGGCCATGGCACTCACTGCTCCGGATCCGTACTTGGTGATGGCTCTGCCGGCACCGAGACAGGCGTAGCTCCGGGAGCGACATGCATGGCGCTCCGCATCAACTACTATGTGGGTGGAGAGTACACCTGGATACAGGCAATGCAGTTCGGTGCTGCGCATGGCGCAGCCGTCCTCTCGATGTCCATGGGCACAAACCACGGGAATACAAGTCTCCGTACTGCCGAGGCAAATCTCCTTACAGCCGGCGTATTCCACAGTGTGGCCGCGGGTAACAGCGGCTCGGGAAGCGGCACTATCCTCTCCAGTGGAGACAGTCCCCCACCATGGTTCCACCCTAACCAGTCTCATCACGGCGGCAGGAGTGCCGTTGTAACGGTGGGAGCCACAAACAGTGGCGATGGAATCGCCAGCTTCTCCAGCCGTGGACCTGTAACCTGGTGGAGCGACTACAGTGACTCCAGCCCGCTTATCGACCCTGATATCTCCGGCCCTGGAGTGGATGTGGTCAGCACGAAGTGGGGCGGCGGGTACACAACAATGAGCGGTACATCTATGGCAACACCGCATATTGCCGGTGTAGTAGCTCTAATGCTCGACGCCAATCCGAGTCTCTCAGTCGCCAAGATCGATAGCATCATAGAGATGACATCTGTTGACCTCGGCGCAGGCGGCAAGGACAACACTTACGGTGCAGGTCGTGTGGATGCATACCAGGCGGTGCTCGCTTCGCTCTCCACAGGGATCGAGTCAAGCACGGAGGGTCTCCCGGTGCAGGGGCTCTTCCTCAGTACCGTGAATCCCAACCCCGTCAGCGCTTTCGCCTCCTTCGAGATCCACACCACCTCTTCGGGTATGGCAGACATAGCTGTCTTCGACCTTACCGGACGCAGAGTGGCCAATGTCTCGTCAGGTGAGATGGCCGAAGGCACCCATGCCTACAACTGGATGGTGCCAGATGCGATGAGCAACGGCATCTACTTCATCAGGGCACATGTAGATGGAGCGATGGCTACTACGAGAATGACAATCGTCAGGTAGCTCATACAGAATGCAAGTGGACCCGGTACCTTGATTGGTGCCGGGTCCTTCTCATTATGCCTGTACAGGTCTCGCTTCTCCATATCCTCTCTTGACAGAGAGCGGAACTATCCTATAATCCGCCCTGCAGACGCGGGGTGGAGCAGTCTGGTAGCTCGTTGGGCTCATAACCCAAAGGTCGCAGGTTCAAATCCTGTCCCCGCTACCAAGTCGGATTCAGAGGCGTTCAGCATGACTAACATGTTGAACGCCTTTGACATTGGAGTGTGCTAAGAGCCTTCCTTCAACTCTCACAGAATACCTTCATAGAACGGCGATTACGGAAGCTTGTTGGTAGCTATCTCACTAGCACGCAGTTACTTGTCTCGATTCCCTGCTCCGTAACCAGCCTGATCACATAGCATCCTGAAGGCAATACTCCGGGGTCCCACATCGATGTGTATTCTCCCGCATCCATGACAGAGTTATCGAGCTCTCCAACAAGCCGACCTGAGATATCGTACACCGATAGCGAGACCTGCATACT